>CAUWEA010000063.1:0-17147 GCA_963557735.1 uncultured Faecalimonas sp.
CCCCTCAAGAATGAGGGGCAGGGGAGCTGAGAGTGTGCTCAGCACACTTTTTTACCTAAAAGCTGTTAATTTCAAGGGATTTTATGTCCTTAAAAAATTTTTTGTGCTTAGTGGATGTATGAGATAGTGCATGAGTTTTTGATTACACTTGATTACACTTTAGCAAGCTAAAGCTTTTTCGATTAAATTAGCTTTTTCTAGTTCAGTATTGCGGTCAAAGCAGTAATTCCCCAAAGTTATTCGTTTATCTGAGCGCAGGGTATCAAGTAGGGTATCAAACGTAAAATCAGAGCAAAATTTAGGAAAGGAAGCATACGAACTAAAGATAGATTGCAGTTTATTGATTACGAAGATAAAAAATAATTTTGATTTCCTACAATGCCCCTCTTTAAGCGTTCCAAAATCTTAGAAAAAGATAAGATTTTTGGAGCCTTTTTTATTATAAGTAAGAATGTGAAGGGGATTGAATCGGAAAATGCGTTATCGAGATGTGGGGGGACAAGGGAAATTGTGGTATGTAATTTTTTTAAGAAAATACATTGACAGTTATCTATATATATGATAATTTAATACATAGATAATTATCTATGTGAGGTGAGAAGATGAATAATATCGAGGTTTCTATGATTTGTAAAGCGCTTGGGGATTCTAATCGGTTGCAAATTGTCTGTATGCTCGCGGATGGAGAGAAGTGTGCATGTAAGCTTTTGGAGAAATTTGAGATTACGCAGCCGACGTTGTCTCATCATATGAAGATCTTGTGTGAGTGCGGATTGGTAGAGGCGAGAAAAGAAGGAAAGTGGTCGCACTATTCTATTAATGGTAAAACACTTGCAGAATTTAAAAAATTCATGGATGAGATGTTATGCGGCGATGAATAAGGGGGTGTGCTAGGTGATCTGGGATTTTTTTCAGAATGAGATTTTGGGGATGAGATGGCTGAATAAGACTATTGGGAATTTCCTTATTACGATGGGAGTGAATACAGAGTCGAGACTCGGAGGGAGTCTTCAGTTTTTCTTTTATGATGTAATTAAGATTACAGTGCTGTTATGTTTTCTGATCTTTGTGATTTCTTACATACAGAGTTATTTCCCTCCGGAGAGAAGTAAAAAGATATTAAGCCGTTTTCATGGAATTGGAGCAAATGTGGTTTCTGCATTACTAGGAACCGTGACACCTTTTTGTTCGTGCTCATCCATTCCGCTCTTTATCGGTTTTACGAGTGCAGGGCTTCCGCTCGGAGTAACCTTTTCTTTTTTAATTTCTTCGCCAATGGTTGATCTGGGAAGTCTTGCGCTTTTGATGAGTATTTTTGGAATTAAAGTAGCTGTGGCGTATGTAGTGATCGGACTTGTGATCGCAGTGATTGGAGGTACAGTCATTGAAAAGCTTAACATGGAACAATATGTAGAAGCGTTTATCAGAAATGCAGGCAGTGTGGACATCAATGTCCCTTCTCTGACAAAGAAAGACAGGGTAATGTTCGCTAAAGAACAAGTACTGGAGACGTTGAAAAAAGTGTTTCCGTATATTTTAGTGGGGGTAGGTATCGGAGCACTGATTCATAACTGGATACCGGAAAGATGGATTGAGACAGTACTTGGAAGCAGCAATCCGTTTGGAGTAGTTTTGGCGGTAATGGTTGGTGTGCCAATGTATGCAGATATTTTTGGAACGATACCGGTTGCAGAAGCTTTGCTGGCAAAAGGGGCACAACTGGGAACCGTGCTTGCATTTATGATGGCGGTGACAACTTTAAGTCTCCCGTCTATGATTATGTTGAAGAAGGCGGTAAAGCCGAGACTGCTGGGAGTGTTTATTACGATATGTACCGTAGGAATTATGATTGTCGGGTATCTGTTTAATATTTTTCACGGAATTTTAATATAAGGAAGGATGAAGAAACGATGAAGGGTAAAAAAACAAGACTTTATGTGCTGACAGGATTTTTGGGAGCAGGAAAAACTACGATTTTGTCAGAATTGTTGGAGCAGTTAAAAGGGAACAAGATAGGAATTATCCAGAATGAATTTGGAAAGCTGGGAATTGATGGGAAAATCCTGAAGGAAGATGATATCAAAATGGTGGAGATTAACCGGGGTTCTATTTTTTGTTCTTGCTTAAAACTGAATTTCGTAAACGCATTGCATGAGATGGCGCAGTACGAATTTGACTATCTATTTGTGGAAAGTTCAGGATTGGGAGATCCGTCAAATGTAGAGGAGATTCTTGAGGCGGCAGAGGCAGTATCTGGAGTGAAATATGATTTCCGTGGAGTGATCTGCCTTGTGGATGCTGTAAATTTTATGGATCAGATTGGAGATTTAGAAACGGTACACAGACAGTTAAAGCATTGCCATTTGGCGGTCATTACAAAATCCGATCTGGCAGAGGATGGAAGTGTTGAGATGCTGACACAGAAAATAAGAGAAATCAATCCGGTATGCAGAATTCTAACGAGTGTATTCGGAAAAATGGACTATGATTTTTTGAAGGAAGATCTGTTGCTGTATCAGTGGGCAGAAGGGGAAGAGACGACAAATTCGGAAGAAACAAAGCCAAAGACTTTGTTTATGGAAATAGAAGAGAAGCTAGAACTGGAGAGGCTTATTGCATTTTTAAAAGAAATAATACCGGATGTGTACAGAATAAAAGGGTTTGTGGATGTGCAGGAGACCGGATGGCAGCAGGTGGATGTTGTCGGTTCTAAAATCGATCTGAAGGATACAGAGCTCACAGAAGCTTCACAGCTGGTATTTATTTCAAAAATCGGACCGGCACTAATCAAGAAGATTTTCTCTGCGTGGGAAGCGATTGTGGGAACAAAAATGAAGTTGAGAAATTAATGGGAGGAATATGGAAATGAAAATTCAGGTAATCGGAGCAGGATGTGAAAAGTGTGATACTTTATACCAGAATGTACAAGAGGCATTAAAAGAAGCAGATATCCATGCGGAAATAGTGAAGGTAGAAGATTTATTGGAAATTGTCAAATTGGGAGTAATGAGTTCTCCGTCACTGATGATAGATGGGAAACTCGTGATTTCCGGAAGGGTAGCAAAAAAAGAAGAAATAATCAGGTTGTTTCGATAAGGAAGACAGAAAATTGAGGATGGTTAAAAAAATGGATAAGAAAAAAGTGGCATTTATCTGCGTGCACAATTCCTGCCGCAGTCAGATTGCAGAGGCGCTCGGGAAACATTTGTCTGGAGACCGGTTTGATTTTTATTCTGCGGGGACAGAAACGAAGGAAAAGATTAATCAGGATGCTGTGCGTCTGATGAAAAAACTTTATGGGATAGATATGGAGGAATCTCAGCACAGTAAAACGATTGACAAGATTCCGGCACCAGATATTGCAATTTCAATGGGATGTGATGTTGCGTGTCCGTATATTGGCAGAGGATTTGATGAAGACTGGGGACTTGCTGATCCCACTGGGAAAAGTGATGAGGACTTTGTGCAGGTTATAGAAGAGATTGCCGAAAAAGTTCAGAATCTGTAGTGATAGTGTAAAAACGGCAAAGGGAAATACAGACAGAACATTCTGATGGAAAGTTTCTAATATAAAAAGGTTCCCTTTTTCTTCCATATGGGGTATAATAGGGCATGTGATATAACGTAAAAGAAGCGGAGGAAGAAACATGTTAGTATCAGCAAAAGAAATGTTAGAAAAAGCAAAAGCAGGTCACTACGCAGTTGGACAGTTCAACATTAACAACCTTGAATGGACAAAATCTATCTTATTAACAGCTCAGGAATGTAATTCACCGGTAATCCTCGGAGTATCTGAAGGTGCTGGAAAATATATGACAGGCTATAAGACAGTTGTAGGTATGGTAAATGGGATGTTAGAAGAACTGAACATCACTGTTCCGGTAGCACTTCACTTAGACCACGGAAGTTTTGAAGGATGTATGAAGTGTATCGAAGCTGGATTCTCTTCTATTATGTTCGACGGTTCTCACTACCCGATCGAAGAGAATGTTGCAAAGACAAAAGAATTAGTAGCAATCTGTGCTGAAAAAGGAATGTCTCTGGAAGCAGAGGTAGGTTCTATCGGTGGAGAAGAAGACGGAGTTGTAGGAAAAGGTGAGTGTGCAGATCCGGAAGAATGTAAAGCAATCGCAGATTTAGGTGTGACAATGCTTGCAGCAGGTATCGGTAACATTCACGGAAAATATCCGGAGAACTGGGAAGGACTCAGCTTTGAGACATTAGATGCAATTCAGCAGCTGACAGGAGCAATGCCGCTTGTACTTCACGGTGGAACAGGAATCCCGGAAGATATGATCAAGAAAGCAATCGATCTTGGTGTAGCTAAGATTAACGTAAACACAGAGTGTCAGTTAGCATTTGCTGCGGCAACTCGTGAGTATGTGGAAGCTGGAAAGGATCTTCAGGGCAAAGGATTCGATCCTCGTAAATTATTAGCTCCAGGTGCAGAAGCAATCAAAGCAACTGTAAAAGAAAAAATGGAATTATTCGGATCTGTAAATAAAGCTTAATGATAGAAAGCGGTATTTAAGAATAACTAAAAAGTTTAGAAAGACTGGTGTGGAATATGCATCAGTCTTTTTGCTTATCAATATTTATAAGAAATTACAAGCGCCTGGAATCTTGCTTTTTCAGCCAAATTAGAGTATCGTATTAAAGTGTATCTGAATGTATGCAAAATACATTTTTGAAAACGAAAGCGAAACGAAGAGTTGGAAGGATGAAGGTATGAGCGAAGTGATAAAGGTAACAGAGATCTTTGGTGAAAATGTCTTTAACGATGCTGTGATGCAGGAACGTCTGCCGAAGAAAGTATATAGAGAGTTGAAAAAGACAATCCAGGAGGGGAAGGAGTTAGAGACTTCCATCGCAGATGTTGTGGCACATGAAATGAAGGAATGGGCAATCGAGAAAGGGGCGACGCATTATTCTCACTGGTTTCAGCCGCTGACGGGAGCGACAGCGGAAAAGCATGATGCATTTATTTCTGCACCGAAATCGGATGGAAAGGTGCTGATGGAATTCTCGGGGAAAGAACTTGTCAAAGGCGAACCGGATGCCTCTTCTTTTCCTTCCGGCGGACTGCGTGCTACATTTGAGGCGAGAGGATATACAGCCTGGGATTGTACTTCTCCTGCATTTGTAAAAAAGGATGAGGAGGGAAATGGAGCGATCTTGTACATCCCGACTGCGTTCTGTTCGTATAATGGAGAGGCGCTTGACCAGAAGACGCCGCTTCTTCGTTCGATGGAGGCAATCGACAAGGAGGCGATGCGGCTTCTCAGACTGTTTGGAAATACGACTTCTTCGAAAGTGATCCCTTCTGTCGGCGCAGAGCAGGAATATTTTCTTGTAGACCGGGAAAAATATTTAAAAAGAAAAGACCTTGTATTTACCGGAAGAACATTATTTGGAGCGATGCCTCCGAAAGGGCAGGAGCTGGACGATCACTATTTCGGAGCGATCAGAGAGCGGATTGCGGCATTTATGAAAGATGTCAATAAGGAATTATGGAAGCTTGGGGTATCTGCAAAGACACAGCATAATGAGGTGGCTCCTGCGCAGCATGAACTGGCGCCGATCTATGCCCAGTGTAATGTTGCGGTAGACCACAATCAGCTTGTGATGGAGACTTTAAAACAGGTAGCATATAAACATAATCTGCAGTGTCTGCTTCACGAGAAGCCATTTGCAGGGGTAAATGGATCAGGAAAGCATAACAACTGGTCGCTGACGACAGATGACGGCATCAACCTGCTCGATCCGGGCAAGACACCACATGATAATATCCAGTTCCTTTTAGTGCTTACTTGTGTGCTGAGAGCTGTGGACCGCCATGCAAAGCTTCTGCGGGAATCGGCGGCAGATGTGGGAAATGACCAGAGGCTCGGTGCAAATGAGGCGCCTCCGGCAATTATTTCTGTATTCCTCGGAGAACAGCTGGAGGATGTGTTAGAGCAGCTGATCAGTACCGGGGAGGCGACGCACAGCCTGAAAGGGGAGAGACTCCACACGGGTGTGACGACGCTGCCTGATTTTACAAAGGATGCGACGGATCGAAACCGGACTTCTCCATTTGCATTTACCGGAAATAAATTTGAATTCCGTATGGTTGGTTCCAGAGATTCGGTTGCAGCGCCGAATGTTATTTTAAATACGATCGTGGCGGAGGCATTTTCCGAGGCATGTGATTATCTGGAGCAGGCAGAAGACTTTGACAGAGGGGTTCATGATTTGATCAAAAAATATGCCTATGAGCATCAGCGGATCGTCTTCAGCGGAAACGGGTACTCGGATGAGTGGGTTGAAGAGGCAAAGCGAAGAGGACTTCCGAACCTGAAGACAATGGTGGATGCGATCCCTGCGCTGGTAGAGCCGGAATCGGTAGAAGTATTCGAGAAATTTGGTGTATTTACAAGGGCAGAGCTGGAATCAAGGGCAGAGATCAAATATGAGGCATATGCAAAGGCGGTCAACATCGAGGCGAGAGCGATGATCGATATTGCGAGCAAACATATCATCCCGGCTGTGATCAAATACATTACGTCCCTTGCAACGTCGATCAATGAAGTGAGACAGGCATGTGCCCTGGCAGTGATCGATGTGCAGGAGGAACTGCTGACACAGTCTTCAGAACTTCTTGTAAAGACGAAGAAGGCTTTAAAAGAGCTGGAGGCAGTCACAGAGGAAGCTGCAAAAAAAGAAGAGGGGATGGAGCAGGCATGTTTCTTTGAAAGCCATGTTGTGCCGGCGATGGAGAAATTGCGTCATCCGGTAGATCAGCTGGAAATGATCGTTGACAAGAACATCTGGCCGATGCCGTCTTACGGAGATCTGCTGTTTGAAGTGTAGAAAAGTCTTTGGGGAGTCAGAGAACTTTGTCGTGAGATAGAGCGGGGCTACGAAAATTCTTAGATTCTTTTAATAAAATATTAAAATAGAAGTATTTGAAAGGAATGGCTTAAAATCAATGAAAGTGCTGAAAAACGTTGATTTTAAGCCGTTTTTTGAGTGCTTACTTAGTTAGAATAGAGCAAACAAAAATAGAGATAATGCGGTTCCGTTAGTAACACATTAGTAACAAACTTTTATTTTCTCAATCTCGGCTCTCAAGTCCTCGACGGTACGGTGTCCATAAAGCGAATTGGTGATGTCGCTGCCAAAGCTGTGGCCGATCATTCGTTTGCGGTCATTTTCGTTCACACCGTATTTTTCACATAACGTGGAAAAGGTATGTCGACAATCATGTGGTGTATGTTTCTCAATTCCTAATTCAGAAAGCTTTTTATACATGTTATTCCTAAAAATTTGAAGGGTTCCAGAAAGTAAAACACCATGCCTGGAGAGCCTATTTTCTACTAATTTTAAGATGGCAGAGTGGATTGGAACAATTCGGTCTTTCCCGGCTTTAGTTTTCACTCCACCCTTAAAATACTTCTCCATCATATTTGTTTCTAGTGTCTTATACGCTTTAATACGGAAGCCGGAATAACACATAATCAAAATAAACTCTACAATCTCATCATCTTTGTGATCCCACAAGATTTTAAGATCGTTATCGGTAAATGGCACACCCGCCTCGTCGTCATCCTCTTTATTGATTTTAATGTGCGCAGAATAGTCTTTATCGCATAATTCATAGATGTCCGCATAAGCATACATTTGCCGAAATAGATGTACGATCAACTCCAAAGAAGAGTGTTTTAGATGGCAGTTATCTACCACAGATTGCAAATCATCGTGTCTCAGCTCCCTAAACGGGCGATCGTGGAGTGCTTTGGCATTTTTAAAGGCCGCCTGAATTGATAGCTTACTTGATTCAGATAATTTCTTACCTTTTGCGTTTTCGAATTTGTACTTCCAAAACTCATCGTACACTTCTGCAAAAGTCTTTTCCGGTTCTTTATTCTCCGCAACAATCCCTTGCGCTTTGCTATAGTCTGCGAGTAAGCGCTGCGTGATGATTTCAAGGCTTTTCTGGTCACTAGGCAAGGCTATATCCCTCTCATCTCCTTTCGTGTACGTACCGGCTTTATACGACGTTAGGACGATAAATCCTTTCATCCAGTCATCTACATAGCATAAGGCTTTTGGAGTAATCGGGACTCCCTCATCTGTGTAGTCGGTAACTGGTGGATGTACGGCATAAGGATTCCGGCGGTTCTTTCCGAGATACTTAATGGAGCCATATCCATTTGGTAATTTTGGGTGTTTCTTTCTCTTTGACATAGATTCATCTCCTTTACGGTATAAAAATAACAGCCATCGAATATATGTTTCGATTGCAAGGCTGTTTCGAAGATGATACAATATATTTGTCAATCATGTCGTACATCTTCGGGTGTATATTAAGCCGTTCCTGTTGGCGCAGGGGCGGTTTTTTATATAGTTTGATTCTATAAGTTGTTTTCAAAATCTAGTGATGATATTGTAACATTCATTTGATTATTATAATCCCATGTTATTATAATAGCGGAGTCTGATGTATGCCACGTAGTTTTAACTGTTACATATCCGTAGCGAAAGGCGTCATTCCACTTATCTTGGTCGTTTTGGTAAGTAGTATCTGACCATGTGAATTCTTCAGCTTCACATTTACCATAAATATTGCTAATGTATTCTTTTATTTCTGAATAAACATTCATAGGATTAGAGAGCATTTCTTTATCATACGAACACCAATAAGCTTTTAATTGATTATCAAAAAAACAATATGTTGAATCTAAAGAAGAAGCATATTTGTCTTTTGATTTTACTGGCTTGTAATTGATGTATTCAACATTATTATAAACCGTAGAGTAAAGAGTATCTTCTTCCCTTGTTTCATTATCTCTAACTTCTTGAGCAGCCATATTCCATCTTGTAAAATTAGGAGGTAAGAGATAGTTAAGCGTTAGTTCTGAATGTTCCTTAGCAGTTTCTTCTACTTGAAGACTTTTTGGAGTATCTTTAGACACTTGCGATAATTCCATGGTTTTTGTAGTTCCTAATGCTGATGCCTCGTAACTTATAATATCATCTTTGAAAGTAAATTCTTTTGTATTATCTCCTGATGCCATTAAAGCAGCGTCTGTCTTTTCTTTGTTATTTTCGGAAGTCCATGCATAATTGTCTGTTTTTTCGGTTGGTTCGGAATATGTACCAGACCAATAAAGAGTTTTTGTTTTTCCACCATCAGAAACCCAGTTTATTTCGATCGTACTATCAGTAATTGTTGCTTCTTGCCATGAACCATTATTATCTTCTGACTTCCATGTTCCAGTTAAGTCCGTAGGTTCTTTTTTCTCCTCTTCTTTAGCCGTTTCGGTCTTTGGAGTTTCCGCTTTCTTCGCTTCCTCTTTCTCTCCTCCACACGCTACAACAGATAATGACATAGTTGTCGCCAATAACAATACTGCAAGTTTCTTTTTCATTTTTGTTTTCCTCTCTTTCCCCTGCATTCCTCTTCTGTAACGCCACATTTATATAAACGCCTAAGCATTCATATCTTCTTCTCTTTCTTTTGGACGATGCTTTTCAAGTTCTTCCTGCTCAAGAATAAAAGTTAAACTATCGTCGAAGAGATGTATTTCTTTTTCCATTTTTTACCAGTATACCTCCAATCATCTGTATTTTATAATTGTAATATGAAGATATTACTCGATAAGATCATGCTAAGCAAAAACCTATCTACCCGGCAAGTTTCAATTATGACTGGCATATCCAAGTCTACGATCAGCCGCATTGCAAACGGTACAGTATCACCATCGGCGGATACACTGGAAATTCTTGCCAAAGGCTTAAAGGTGCGAATTTTCGACCTTATCGATTCTCCATATAAATAAGTGTCCCAGATCTGGGACGATTCCCATATTTTGCATAAGTTTCCCTGCATTGCTTTGTTTACTTATATAGATAGGTAAATTTTTCCTATAAATAACAGAACTAATGTTCGAAAAATCTATTGAAATAATTCTGAAAGTGTAGTAATATTTCAATAAGGAATTTCGAATATTTGTTCGATAAATGCGGAGGGATACATATGAGCAATGAAGAGTACAAACAAATCATCATTGAATTAATCAAGAGGATTGAAAATCAACAAATACTCATATCAATTTACACAGTAGTCAAGAATCTGACGGAGTAGGCAGGGAGTTATTCCCTGCTTTTTTCTGCAATTTTATATATGTAATTTCGCAACGTTTCTTTACTCACGTCATCTAATTTCCAATACTCAATAATTGCCTGCATAGCAAGCTTATCGTTGGATTTGGAAATTTGAGTGACAGCCTTAAAATATTCATCTTCTACTGGCACTTCTGCAAACATTTCGCCTTCTCCAGTTCGGAGCCATTCCTCATTTACATTAAATTCTTTACAGATCAACTTATATAAGGTTTCTTTTTGGTCTGGTCGTTTGAGTCGATCGTATTCTATATTAACGATGACACTCTCGCTGACTCCGAGCCTTTCTCCGAAAACTCTTCTAGACATACTTAAATCTTTTCTTAAGATTTCGATTCGTTCTCCTATATTCAATTCCAAAAGGCTACCTCCTTTCTAAAATCAGTATATCATCATTATACTTGTTAGTCAACAAGAAAAAGCTTTTATATTTTTAAAAATCTTATTGACAAACAAGAAAATATGAGTTATTATTTGTTCATCAACAAGAAAACAACACAAATGAAAGCGAGGAAATGAAAATGAAATTGATTGATTTATTAAAGGTAATGGACAAAGACACATCTATTTTTCTTAGTATCTCTATATGTGGGATGCAGTTTGAAACGCGGCATAGCGCTGGATTTTACATTAATAAGGGTATTGATTTTCACGACAAGAAAATTAATAAAGTATATTACACAGACGGTGGTCTGCGCGTAAAGCTTGAAGATTAAAGAAATAAGAAAATAAAGCCGGTTCCAAGACCGGAAGATGCAGAGGACAGAAAATAGGGAAGGAGGAATAAGAAGATGTATGAAGCGTTAATTACCGCAAGACGTTGCAAGAATGAGGAGCCGGTAGCAAGTGTATTTTTTGAACTTCCAGAGAAAGAATTAGAGGAATTGGAAAAGACGGAATACTGGCAATCTCTATTAAGATTTTTAATGCAAAAGAGAACTGAATCATTAGGAATTAGCACAAAAGCGCATTTGATACCAACAAAAATCGCAGACGGATATGTTGAATGTGATGTGAGATTGGTGGCAGGGCAAAGAGAATGATATTGTCCCACCATGAGATTATTTTTTGTCAAGGAGTTTTTGATATGCAGTTTCAATCATTTCTTGCCAAGAAGAAAATTCTGAGTTGAAACGTATTGCTTCATCAAAAGTGTTTGTATCTTGCAGTTTATCCAAATCGCTTTGGGAAGTAATATCACAACCAATTGCTTCGCAAAAATCAGTAAAGTTTTTGTGATGTGTAAACTCCGACATAAAAGAATCTGAAAAAATTCCAAACACGCTACTGGAGGATAAATATTGGAGCCTTTTTTCGATATTTCCGCTATATCCTCCAACAGCTAAACGAATTTGTGTCATAGATTGCACGTCTCCTTTCGTAATACTCAGGCATGGCAGTGCCCTGTAAGTAAATTATAGGAGATATGCAAGCAAATGACAATAAAAGATAAAAAAGAAAGAGGTGAAAAGAATGCTAAAACACTTAACAGACAAAGATCTGAAAGAAGGTAAAGAACTGATTCAGATATTAGAAGATCTACCAGAGTCAGATATGAAGCAAATTATCATTTATGCAAGCGCATTAAAGGATAGACAGCTTGTGGAAAATTCTAGCAGAAAGGCGGGGTGATATAAATGGGAGCTACAAAGAATTTAGCAAAATATGTGAAAGAGAACGCGGTCAATCTCTCGGCAATGTCAAGAAAAACCGGCATTTCATATATGGCATTGTACGACAGTCTTGCAAATAAAAAAAGAGATCGTCTGTTATCGTTTGATGAAGCACTTGTTATATGTAGATTTCTTGGAGTTAACCCGATGGATTTTGTTCAAGAAAATAGTAACGAGAAAGCAAGATAGAAAAAGGGGAAATGCAAATATGAAAGTGCGTATAGCGCGTTTGGATTCAACTATCATTGTAGAGATAGATGGAAATAGAATAAAAAACGTTTCAAATTATAAAATAACAAGCTCTGCAAATGGAGAAACAGAGCTTGAGCTAAAGATTTCTTTTGAAAGTGAGTTTACTGAATTTGAGATGTTAACCAACCAAAAAAGGCAGACATCATAGGAGTAGCAAACCAACTATTTCTTTTTAAAACATCAGAAAACTTTGAGAACATTCCTTTTTGCGGTAGTAATTCATTATTAACTATCATTTCTAGAAGATTAGTGATTTTTTCAAGGTCTGCTTTATCAGATGAATTTGAAGAGGATATTTGTTCTCTTAATTGTTCTATAGTATTTGTGTATGTGAAGTTAACAATGGATTGTGTACCAATAACAGAGCCGGTGGCAGAACCGATATTAAAAACAGTGTTAACAGAACTCTTTTTAGAATTGAATTCAGATTCTGTTTGTACATAACACTTAAGTTGATTCGGGGCTCCAGAAAAATATGTAGTCTCCTTATCATACACAAAGAACCGATCGCCCAATGGATTTACTAGCCAATCACCAATTTCGATCTTAGTTTCGGGTAGGAATCCTATGTATTTTCTTTGGGTAGATTGTTCGCGGTTCATAAGACCCTTTTCTGGTTTTGGTGATTCATTCGTTCGTTCGATGGAAAACATAACTCCATTGCGATTAAGGAAGCCTTGAATTCCAGGCATAATAATGCCCCCTTTCACATTTATTTAGGAGAATTTTATCATAATGCAAAAAATATTTCAATTATCAAAAGGAGGAAGTATGAACAATTTAACAGTATTTGAACAAAACGGTCAGCTACTCACCGACAGTAGAGAAGTAGCAATGATGGTAGAGCTTGAGCATTACAATCTTATCAAAAAGATAAAGTCTTATGCAAAGCATCTTACTGACGTAAATTTTGACGTGAGTGAATATTTCATCGAATCAGAGTACAAAGATAGTACCGGAAGAACGCTCCCATGCTACCTCTGCACAAAGAAAGGATGCGACATGATCGCCAACAAAATGACCGGAAAGAAAGGTGTCATTTTCACAGCTACATATATTGAAGCATTCGAGAAGATGAAGGACTTCATTGAAAAGGGAACGCAGTATGTAGGCATTCCGTTAAAAGAGCAGGTGGAATCACTGGAAGTAGTAGCAAACATGCTTAGGATGAATGATGCAAGTAAATTACTAATGCTGAAAGGCTTCTATGATTCATACCATATTCCGACGGAGTTTCTTCCGAATTATGAGTTTAACGGCAACAGAGAAATGAAGTCGCTCACAGCACTACTGAAAGAAAATAATCTCGGAATCAGCGCGGTGCAGTTCAATAAGAAACTTCTGGCTGCCGGTATTCTTGAAGAAAAGGAACGTCAGTCAAGTAAGGGAAGTGTGAAGAAATTCAAATCACTGACAGAGAAAGGCTTGAAATACGGCGAAAATGCAGTCAGCCCACATAATCAAAAAGAGGTGCAGCCATTGTATTACAGCAACACATTCAACGAACTGTTTGAGATGGTAATGACCGCCTAGACCGTTCCAACCCGGTAATGCGGGGGACAGAAAATAGGGAAGGAGGAATAAGAAGATGTATGAAGCGTTAATTACCGCAAGACGTTGCAAGAATGAGGAGCCGGTAGCAAGTGTATTTTTTGAACTTCCAGAGAAAGAATTAGAGGAATTGGAAAAGACGGAATACTGGCAATCTCTATTAAGATTTTTAATGCAAAAGAGAACTGAATCATTAGGAATTAGCACAAAAGCGCATTTGATACCAACAAAAATCGCAGACGGATATGTTGAATGTGATGTGAGATTGGTGGCAGGGCAAAGAGAATGATATTGTCCCACCATGAGATTATTTTTTGTCAAGGAGTTTTTGATATGCAGTTTCAATCATTTCTTGCCAAGAAGAAAATTCTGAGTTGAAACGTATTGCTTCATCAAAAGTGTTTGTATCTTGCAGTTTATCCAAATCGCTTTGGGAAGTAATATCACAACCAATTGCTTCGCAAAAATCAGTAAAGTTTTTGTGATGTGTAAACTCCGACATAAAAGAATCTGAAAAAATTCCAAACACGCTACTGGAGGATAAATATTGGAGCCTTTTTTCGATATTTCCGCTATATCCTCCAACAGCTAAACGAATTTGTGTCATAGATTGCACGTCTCCTTTCGTAATACTCAGGCATGGCAGTGCCTTGTAAGTAAATTATAGGAGATATGGAAATAAATGACAATAAAAGATAAGAAAAGGAAAAGAGGTGTAAACATGAACGGAGTAAAAGTGAATGATTTTATCGACCGCACGCTTGCCAATTGTAAAGAAGAAAACTTCACAATTACAGAACTTGAGGAAATGTCACTTGAATTTTCCAACAGAGTTCGAAAAATCAAGCGTGCGATGTTAGACACTATTGCTGTTACATCAGATTTTGTTCAAGACGTTCCAAAATAAAAGAATATGTATCGGTATAAAAACAAGTATAGTCAACATATTTGTCATCGGGAACAACTTTGATTAAACCGCTTTTGAATGCTTCTTGCATATAAAGAATGGTTAAATCATGTGCACGTTTTTCATTATCTGTCATAATAGATTCTCCTTCCCATAATTATTCCGACTGGTACTCGGTAATTACAGTATAGGAGATATACCGATAAATGGCAATAAATCAAAAGAAAGAGAGGTGGAAGAATGAGTGAAGCAGTAGAAAAAATCACAAAAGAGCAGGAAGAGAAAAGGCTCGAAGATTTTAAAGTGATCGCGGAAAACTGGGACAAATTCCCGGAGCGAGTGCAGGGCAAAATTGACGGAATCATTTCGATGGCTGCATCTGCATTTTTAAAAGAAACAAGAAAAGCAGGATAAATAGGAGACAAGCATGAACGAATTAGAACAAAAATTAGACAGTAGAGAAGTGGCTGAGATGGTGGGGAAAGCCCACAACAAACTTATGAGAGATATAAGAGATTATATTGAACAATTAAGAGAGTCCAAGATTGGACACACCGATTTCTTCGCAGAATCAACTTATACAACAGCGCAGAATAAAACAATGCCATGCTACTTAATCACAAAGAAAGGCTGTGAATTTATTGCGCACAAACTTACAGGAGTCAAAGGAACAGAGTTTACTGCACGATATATCGACCGTTTTCATAAGATGGAAAACA
Organism: uncultured Faecalimonas sp.; assembly: GCA_963557735.1. GTDB lineage: Bacteria > Bacillota > Clostridia > Lachnospirales > Lachnospiraceae > Faecalimonas. The sequence goes on from CAUWEA010000063.1 coordinate 15,270, forward strand.
TCATAAAAGAACATGTTCCGCAAGGCAAAGAACTCCTTGCTCTGGCAGTATTAGAAGCTCAGAAGACCATCAAAGAGCAGACAGCGCAGATTGAGGAGATGAAACCGCACGCAATCTTAGGGCAAGCTATCACAACAGCGAATACATCTATCCTTGTCGGAGATTTAGCCAAAATCTTACGTCAGAATGGTGTAGACATTGGGGCGCAGAGGTTATTTGGATGGATGCGTGAGAATGGCTACCTGATTAAAAGAAAGGGCAGTGATTGGAACTTACCAACACAGAAGAGTATGGATATGGGATTGTTTGAGATTAAAGAGTCAGTACATATTGATGGAAACGGATGTAATAAAATTTCACGTACTCCGAAGGTAACCGGAAAAGGGCAGCAGTACTTTATTAATAAGTTTCTAAGTAAGGCGGCTTAAGGAAGAAAGGAGACAAAAATGGAAACACAAGAAAGAATAGTTAACATGAGCGAGCTTGAGGAATTAGAGAAAATAGTGAAGGATGCACAAGCAAGGATCGCGGAGCTCAAGGCTCCAATGCAACTCGCCACTATGTGTACAATAAAGCCACTTAGGCTACCTCGCTTCGTCAATGAAGACTCGCGCGAAAATGCGTGGTTTAGTGAGGGCTGCTATTACGACAGAGATGCGTGGCTGCATTTCTTGGAATTAGGAAAAATGATACATAATCAACCTGGACGATTTGAGGCGCGAGGATCTGGTCAAATAAATCCATTTTACGTGGACAACACTGGCATCGGCAGAAGAAAAGTGAAAAAAATCAGTGATCTAACAGGAACAGAAGCAAGAATATCTGCCGAAATGCTAGATGAAATGATAGCTGTGTACAACAAATACATGGTAATGCTGCATAAAACTGTCGAATTAAAGGATGTATCAGGGAATATAAGAAAGGTCCCGGTGATTACAAATGACTTGTAAAGATTGCAAGGAATACAATAACTGCCTTGAGAGCAGCAGGTTGTATCCGTGTACCGTATTTGTGAGAAGGGAGGTGCCACATGGCAAAAAGATTAAGCCCGGAAGAGGCCGGGAAACAGATTGGATGCTCTGCGCACTGCGTAAGGATCAAAATGCAGCGAGGTATTTGGGATTTAGGAGAAGCATATCCGCCCAAAAAAGGTGTTAGGAGCACTTGGGAATATTTTATTTGGCAGCACAAGCTTGACAAGCTTTTGGGAATTGAGAAAGGAGGTGGACAAGCATGAGCATTTTAGGACTTTTTAATAAGCACGGAAAAATCGAGCGATATGAAAAGAAGAGTGAGCCGATGGCGGAAATCATTCCGCTTCCGGAGCAAGAAAAGAAAGGGTTAGAATATCTGCAAGTTATTGATATTAACCACCCAGTAAAAAAGAGCGCACGGTCGGCAAACCGGTAACGCGCCCTTAAACAATAAATCAATTAAATAGTAAGCGATAATAGGAGGAAAATCAAGATGAAAAAATTTGAATTAACAGCAGAATCAAAAATCTTTGCAGGAAAGAAGCTTTTTAGAATCAAGGCGCTGATCTCTTTTGGGGATGTAAAAGAGGGCGAACTTGGAGGATTCGTAGAAAAAGAGGAAAATTTAGATCAGTCCGGCGATGCTTGGGTGTCCGGCAATGCTCGGGTGTACGGCAATGCTCGGGTGTGCGACGATGCTTGGGTGTCCGGCAATGCTTGGGTGTCCGGCAATGCTCGGGTGTCCGGCGATGCTTGGGTGTCCGGCAATGCTCGGGTGTACGGCAATGCTCGGGTGTGCGACGATGCTTGGGTGTCCGGCAATGCTTGGGTGTCCGGCAATGCTCGGGTGTCCGGCGATGCTTGGGTGTCCGGCAATGCTCGGGTGTACGGCAATGCTCGGGTG
>CAUWEA010000064.1:0-17093 GCA_963557735.1 uncultured Faecalimonas sp.
AAGCAACCAAAGGTATGATTCACAGTTATTCAAAGAAAGCATATCCATGGGATAATGCCTGTATAGAATCTTTCCATGCACTCTTGAAGAGAGAATGGATCAGCCGGTTTAAAATCTTTAATTATGCACATGCACATAAATTGATTTTTGAATACATCGAAACATTTTACAATACCGTGCGCATTCACAGTCACTGCGGATATTTGTCTCCAAATGAATATGAGGAACAATATCTTAAAAACATCGAGGAGAATGCAGTAAAAATAGCAAGTTGAACTTCGCTCAGAACAGAGAAAAAATGGTTACATTTAATTTGTACTTTTTCTTGACATAGGACCAAATTATCAAAGTCTAATACAAATAATGGCCACATCCTTGCTCATCAATAGCGGACTTTTATTGATGTCGCTCCCTTTGCGGCTGCTCTGCTTGTAATATAATCCATCGACAAAATTTCCTAAAATACCCTGCTCATCCATCTCCCCTCGCAATGCAATTTTCCCACTTCTTTACCTAATATTTTCCTTTGAAAACAGCAGATTTCTCCTTTGTTTTTGCAGTACGAACCGGGGATGAAATGCTGGGAAACAGCAATGTCGAATATGGCATCCGGTATGGTGTGGTATATGATATGGGTATTGACTTTGAGGATATTTAGTATCATAATACTGATTAGACACAACATATTGTAGAGAAAGGGCGATAGACGGGATGATTAGAAGTATTATCAAAAGGGATGGCCGTGTGGTACTGTATGATGAGAGCAAGATTGCAGCGGCTATTTTGAAGGCGATGGAGGCAGCAGGAGAAGGGAATGCTACGGATGCCGCGAATGTGGCAAATGATGTGCAGAGTAAGCTTGAAAGACTGCCGGAAGATATGCCGCCGCAGATCGAACAGGTACAGGATACGGTGGAGCGTGCTTTGATGAAAAAGGGATTTGAAGAGTCTGCAAAGAAATTTATTTTATACCGGGCACAGAGAACGCACATCCGGGAAGCGAATACGAGCCTGATGAAGACGATCGATGAGATTACAAATATTGATGCGCGCGAGAGTGATATGAAGCGTGATAACGCAAACATTGACGGAAATACTTCTATGGGAAGCATGCTGCAGATCGGAGCAGCGGGAGCGAAAAATTATAATGAGGCATACCTGCTGACACCAGAGCAGGCGAAAGCGTACCGGGAGGGAGATATCCATATCCATGATTTTGATTTTTATTCGTTGACAACAACTTGTACACAGATCGATATTGAAAAATTATTTCAGGGAGGATTTTCTACCGGACATGGTGTGATCCGGGAGCCCCAGTGCATTCAGAGTTATGCAGCGCTGGCTGCGATTGCGATCCAGTCAAATCAGAATGACCAGCATGGAGGACAGAGTATTCCGAACTTTGATTACGGTCTTGCAAAGGGAGTGGCAAAGTCTTTTAGAAAAATTTATAAAAAGCAGCTTACAGAGGCTGTGGAAGATCTGGCAGATCTTGACGATGAAGAAACCCAGGTTGCGGAAATGCTGGACAGAATTGAGCAGACATCAGGCCTTTGCCCGAAATTAAAACAGGAGGAAGAGGCATTTGACCGTGCTGTTCAGGCGGAACTTTGCGGGAAGTATCAGTTTACAGAAGAAAAAGCGGCTCATATCGCGGAGAAGGTAAGAAAACGTACTGAAAAGTATACAGAGCGGGATACTTACCAGGCGATGGAAGGATTTGTACATAATTTGAATACGATGCACAGCCGGGCGGGTGCGCAGACACCATTTTCGTCTATCAATTACGGGACCGATACAAGTCCGGAGGGAAGGATGATCATTCAAAATGTGCTGCTTGCAACGGATGCGGGACTTGGAAATGGGGAGACTTGCATTTTCCCGATCCATATTTTCAAAGTGAAAGAAGGGGTCAACTATAATGAAGGAGATCCGAACTATGATTTATTCCGTTTAAGCTGCAAAGTCAGTGCAAAGAGATTATTCCCGAACTTTGTATTTCTGGATTCGCCGTTTAACCTTCAATATTATAAGCCAGGGCATCCGGAGACAGAGGTGGCAACGATGGGATGCCGCACCCGGGTCATGGGAAATGTCTATGATCCGGAACATGAGATCGCTTATTCAAGAGGAAATCTGTCATTTACGTCGATCAACCTGCCGCGCCTTGCGATTGAGAGTAAGGGAGATGAGAAAGTCTTTTATCAGAAGCTGGATGCCATGCTGGAGCTTGTTGCAAAACAGCTGATGGATCGTTTTGAGATCCAGGCGAAGAAATGTGTATATAATTATCCATTCCTCATGGGTCAGGGAGTATGGCTGGATTCAGAAAAACTGGGGCCGAATGATGAAGTAAGGGAAGTATTAAAGCATGGAACACTTTCTATCGGATATATCGGGCTGGCAGAAACACTGACGGCCTTGTATGGGAAGCATCACGGGGAAAGTGAAGAGATGCAGCAAAAAGGGCTTGAGATCATCGGGCATATGCGTGCATTTACAGATGCAAAGGCGAAAGAAACGAAGATGAATTATACATTGCTTGCAACACCTGCAGAAGGCTTGTCCGGGCGTTTTATCCGTATGGACCAGAAACGTTATGGAAAAATTGCCGGAGTTACAGACAGAGAATATTATACAAACAGTTTCCATATTCCGGTCTGGTATCCGATTTCCGCGTATGAAAAGATCAGAAAAGAGGCGCCATATCATGCGCTGTCAAATGGCGGACATATCAGTTATGTAGAACTTGACGGGGATACTGCGAAAAATGTGGAGGCATTTGAAAGTGTGATCCGCTGTATGCATGATGCAGGGATTGGTTACGGAAGCGTTAATCACCCGGTAGACCGAGATCCGGCATGTGGTTATGTTGGCGTGATCGATGATGTCTGTCCGAGATGCGGACGGAGAGAAGGAGAGCCGATCAGCGAGGAAAAATTAAAAGAGCTGAGAAAACTTTATCCGGAGATGCCGCAGTTTTGCGGTTGCAGATAGAAGAATCGACAAGATATCCAAATGAGGTTTGGATGTGTGATAGAAAGGAAGAGTATCATGGAAGAAAAATGCGTAATTGGAAAAGATGTAAAATTTGAGAGAATCAGAAGAATCACAGGTTATCTCGTAGGAACTATGGATAAGTGGAACGATGCGAAGAAAGCGGAAGAGAGAGACAGAGTAAAGCATGGACTGGGACGATAGAAAGATAAGGCTTGCAGGGATCGCAGGGGACAGTATTGTAGATGGTCCGGGGATCCGCATGACATTGTTTGCCCAGGGGTGTCCGCATCACTGTAAGGGCTGTCATAACCCGGAAACGTGGGAATTTGATGGAGGCACCTGGTGGTCAACAGAAGATCTTATCAAAGTAATCAGCGAGAATCCTCTTGCCAGAGGAGTAACATTTTCCGGTGGGGAGCCGTTTAGCCAGGCGGAGGGATTTGCAGAACTGGCAGAAAAGTTAAAGGAAAATGGATACGAGGTGGCAAGTTATTCCGGATTTACCTTTGAGGAGCTTTTAAATGGCACGCGGGAGCAGAGACGACTTCTGGAAACGTTGGATGTGCTGATCGACGGGCCTTATCTTGAGTCAGAGAGAAGCTTATCGCTTGCTTACCGGGGAAGCAGAAATCAGAGGATCATTGCGGTGCCGGAGAGTCTGCAAAGCGGAAAAGCTGTGGAGATTCCTTCGGGAAGATGGCAGGGAGAATATTAGAAAGAAATCTGCCATAAATCATACAGAGTATTTGCGGGAAAACTGTGCGCTCTGTGAAGAAAATAAAAGAAAATACGTCCTGCCGGGAAGCAGATACTTTTTCTGATAGAAAGTTTGGAAAAAGTAAAAAAACTTCTGGCAGGACGTATTTTTTGTTTTCAGGTAAGCGTTAAAGCAACGCTTTACAATTCCACAGTCACCCATGTGTGCCCGGTATGTTTCAGGAATACATTCAGAATATCCTCTGTTTTTATCTTCAGGCTTGATGTATTGATGCAGGGATGGCATCCGATAGATTCATTTTCCAGCAACTCTTTGTCGATGATCAGATGAACATGGTGTCCGGTATCGTTCATCAGTCCGAGGACGCTTACGGATCCCGGTGTGATGTTTAAGTACTGCTCCATATATTCTGCCTCGGCAAAAGAGAGCCGGGAGATCCCAAGCTGTTTTGAGACGTCTTTCGTCTTGAATTTCTTTTCACCTGGCATGAGAAGAAGGTAGAAAGTTGTTTTCTGCTGGTTTCTCAGAAATAAATTTTTGCACATAGATACGCCAAGCCGCTGGTCGATTTCTGCACAGGCTTCCATTGTCTCTGCCACATCATGATCAAGTCGTTCATAAGGGATGGAAAGTCTGTCAAGAAGAGCGTAGACAGCCATCTCTTTTGGGAGGCGGCCGGCGTCATCCGGTGCAGTTGTGTAAATTTCATCGCTGCTATTGATTGTATTCATGTAGAATCCCCTTTCAAAAATAAAATTAGAAAATAGAATGAGCAAATAGCTGGATATTCATTTATGAAAGCATTATACCACTTACCTGGATATTTGTAAAAAATGTCGAAGAGGATATGGATTTTTATCGAAAAGATGGTAAAATAAGAAAAAGCATCGGTAGGAGCTGAGAAAAATGATACAAGTATCGAACTTGAGTAAGTATTATGGAAAAAAGAGGATCCTTCAGGAAATCAATTTTACTGCAGCATGCGGGGAATGTGTGGCGATCGTTGGAAGAAATGGCTGCGGGAAGACTACATTAATGCAGATCCTTGCGGGGGGATTGAAACCGGATTGTGGAGAAATACGGTATTTTGGGCAGGATCCGTTGAAAAATTTCCGGTATTATCGAAAGTACTGTGGATATGTGCCGCAGGAACTGCCACTGTTGGGAGAATTGTCTGTAAGAGATAATCTGAGATTATGGGGCGCTGACCGCTCAGAACAGTATGAGTGGATTGTAGATACCTTTGATCTGGGAGAGATCATGAAAATACCGGTACAGAAGCTTTCCGGGGGAATGAAGAGAAGACTCAGTATTGCCTGTGCCCTGGCAAAGTGGCCTCCGATCCTGCTGATGGATGAACCTGCTACCGCCCTGGATCTTTACTATAAAGACTGGCTTTGTTCCTGGATCAGGGAATACAGGAAGATGAATGGAATTGTAGTCATGACAACGCATGATGAGAAGGAAATTATGGAGAGTGATAAATGCCTTGTGATGTGTGAGGGGCATCTGCGCGAAGTAACGGAAGGATGCAGGAAGATGGAACAGATCCGAAAGCTGATGGGGATGCAGGAAGAAGAATTTTTAAAGATCTGACAGTGAGATCTGAAATAAAAAGGAAGAGAGGATACAGAAGATGAAAAAGTATGGAAAGAGGATGCAGTTTGACCCAATGACCGGGGAGCCGATCGACCCGGATGCGAAATTCGATCCAATGACCGGGGAACCGATCGATCCGGATGCAAAATTTGATCCGATGACCGGGGAACCGCTCACCGGAAGATATACAAGGCCGCAGGGAAACAGAAAGAAGATGGTAATCGTCGGGACAGCTGCGGCTGTTGCTGTGATCGGACTTACGGTATTTGGAGTTGTGAAAAGCGGGATTTTCTTCAGCGATACAACGAAGGTGATGATCGCTGCGGCAAATACAGCAAAAGATATCGGGCATTTCAAGGAGACGGCAAAAGCGGCAGAGATCTTCCGTTCCGGAGAATATACAGCAATGCTCCATGCTGAAGCAGAAGGCGTTCTGGCGGAGGCGAAAATTGCAGCAGGAGAAACGAAAGTACAGATTGCGGCAAACGTAGACTTGCCGGAATCAGAAACGGTAAGTGCTCTTGCTGAGATGAATAAAAATGAAGTCAGAGCAGAAGTACCGGCGATCAGTGATAAAATGTTTGCCTACAATTATAACGGAGAAAAGGGCGGATATCTTGCGGAAGAGGAAGATCTAGAGGAAATCGATGACATCCTGCAGTCAGTAAGAGAGGCTTTCGTGAAAGAAAAAGACATGGGAAGTATGTGGAAAGAACTGGCCGGGGCGCTGTCGGAGGAATGGAAAGAAACAGAATTTACGAAGACAAGTCCGGAAGAATATGAAGTGGATGGAAAATTCAGAAAGTGCAAAGGGTATACGGCATCGCTCTCAGAACGGGATCTGGAAGATCTACTCTCTGTGACTGAAGATGTCATCATGGATCATTATGACCGTGGATATGGGGAAGAATTGTTATCCAATCTCTTTGCAAGTGCAGAATATGCTCTGGAGGATCTGTCTGATCTGGACCTGACTTGTTATATTTATAAAAGAAAGCTGGCGGCAATCCAGATGGAGATAGATGGAAATGAGCTGGAGATCCACTTCCTCGGGGGAGATACAAGAATCCAGAATATGGAGGTTATTGCCGAGGATGAGACGGTCGTTGAGATAGAGGGTCAGACTGATGGAACGACAGAATTTGCTTCCCTTTACATAGAAGGAGAAGAAGTTTTAGAAACAGAATATGACACAAAGTCCGGGAAATATGAGATTGGGCTTACGCAGGATGATATCTCGGTCTCAGGAGTATTTTTGGCAGATAAGAAAAAAATAGAATTGTCAGCAGAATCAATAGAAGTTTATGGGGATTCTGTTGGAGCAGACTTTCAGCTTTCAATCCAGAAAGGGGTAGAATTCCAGAAGTTTGAAGGGGAAGTATTTGATGTCGGGGAAGCTTCTGAATCTGAACTGGAAGATCTGGCAGAGGAGGTCCTGGATCGGATTGAAGATAATGAGGATCTGAAAGACTTTGTGTATGAAATTGAGTATTATCTTTAGAATGAAGTTGAGCTATGAGTAGTTTGATCGTATATCTGGAACTGGAATGGAAGAGATCGCTGAAAGTACTTGGGAGGTCAGCAGTAAGTCTGCTCATGATTTTCGGTATTGCGGTCGGAGGTGTGTTCGGAATCAGTTATCTGTTGTTCCACTCACAGATATTTGATCCCATAGAAGTGGCAGTTGTGATACCAAAGACAGAATCAGAGTCAAAGATGATCGCACAGTTTCTGGCAGGGATGGAGAGTGTGCGAAATATATGCAGATTTGAATATATGGACGAAGAACATGCGAGGAAAGCCGTGAGCAGTGGAGAGGCACAGGCAGCAGTTATGCTTCCGGACCATTTCTATGATGACATTTATGAGGGAAGACCGGCGAAAGTTACATTTTTATTCCCGGAGGAAACAGAACTGCATACGGAGATTTTCCGGGAACTTTTGTCAGATGGAGTTTCGATGATCCGGACTGCAGAGGCAGGAGTTTTTGCTGCGATGGATACGGCAAAGCTTTATGAGACAGAGCTGGAGTCGTATGAGATCGCAAATATTATTTCTTATGAATATATTGGGCATGCATTCCGGCGCGGAGAGATCTTCCAGGAAAGTATGTATTCTCCGGTTGGAAATATGGAACTGACAGAATTTTATACTGCATCGATGCTGCTTGTATTTCTGATCATGACAGGTATCAATTACGGATTTTTATACAAGAAGGGGAGTCGGGCGGTAGAGCAGAAGATGTATATAGATGGTCTGGGCTTCGGATTACAGATGTTTGTCAAGATCATTGTGATGGCAGGAAATTTATGGATACTTGCAGCTGCGGTCTGTCTGGCAGGAACTGCTGCCGGTAAGATGGCAGGAATCAGAGGGAGTGGTGTTGACAGCGCGATTTTCCTGGCGCTTGTACCGCTCTGCTTTGGTATCGCTTCTTATTTTGCGATGGTATACGAGGCTGCGGGGAGAGGGATGCAGGGAAATATCATTTTGCTCGGGTGCAATGTTTTGATGATCGTCTGCTCCGGAAGTGTAGTTCCGTCTGCATACCTTCCTAAACTGATTGGGACGATAGGAAAATGGCTTCCGCTGAATCTTTTTCACAGATATAGTGCGGCAATGTTAGCCGGACATGTGGAGACAAGGCAGCTGGTATGCATGGCAGTCTGGGTGGCGGCAGCTGCAGGAATAGGGGTTCTGATAACATGGAAAAGACGTGGTATATATTACAACTGAAAGCGGAAGTGAGGAGGAAGAGCTGGTGGCTTATCTGCGCAGCGATGATCGCAGCATCACTTCTTATGAGCAGTATGAGAGTACCTGATGGAGAAAATGTTTCCGTTGGACTCTATCTTGCGGAAGATCCGGTCGCAGAAGAAATCGCAGAGAAACTGGAGAGCAGAGATTCGGTGTTCCGTTTTCTTATTTTTGAGGAAGAATCTGCTCTTAGGGAAGCGCTGGAAGCAGGGGAGTTTGACAGTGGATTTCTGTTTTCAGAGCAATTTGAAGAGCAGGTAGAGCAAGGACATTTGAAAGAAAGCATTACCTTTTTGCAGACGCCGTTTTCTGCAAAAGGAATGGCTGCCAGGGAGACCGTGTATGCTGCATTTTTAGAACGGTACAGTGAGGAAATCCTTCTGGATGAACAAAAAGAGATCTATGGAAAAGAGAGAGAAGATATCGTACCGTCTCTGCTGAAAAAGAATGCAGCGTATTTAGAAAGTGAAGCGTTTTTTCAAACGGAAGTAGAAGAACTGCAGGTGCAGGAGACGGAAGAAAAACAAGCACAGAAAAAGGTCTGGCCGATACAGGGAATGATCGGACTGTTCATTTTTATTCTGCTCTGGATGACATTTGGGCGCAGATTTGAAGGAGATGGCAGAGGGATTTCTCTTGCGCTGGACAGAAAGCGAAGAAGGAGATTTGAGTATCTCGGCTATCTGGCATCGGCGACGCTACCGGCAGTGACCGGGATCTGCGTGATCTTATGCAGCGGTGAGAGCAGAGGGATTTTTGTGGAACTGATCCGGATGGCGGTTCTTGTATTTGGAGGGGCGCTGTGGGTTGCTGCGATCGGAGTATGGTTTCGAAGCAGTATGGCGCTGTCTGCCTGGGTGCTTACAGTTGTTGCAGTGCAGGTGGTAATATGCCCGGTATTTGTAGATCTGGCTGCCTATATACCTGCAATAAAATATATGAAATACTTGTTCCCGCTCGGATGGTATCTCTGAAAAAGCCTGCCTTGCAGCATGCTTTTTCTTGTCATTCTGGGCGGGAATCGCTATAATGAGAAAGAATTACTAGAAGGAGGAGATGGAGAAAAGATGTTTCAACTGATTCCATATCTGAAAGGATATAAAAAGGAGAGCGTGATCGGTCCGCTCTTTAAACTTTTGGAGGCATGTTTTGAGTTGATCGTCCCGCTTGTGATGGCGAAGATCATCGATGTGGGGATTGAGAACCGGGATATGCCTTATATTTTAAAAATGGGAGGGATCCTTGTTCTGCTTGGCGTGATCGGACTTGTCTGTTCGCTGACGGCACAGTATTTTGCAGCAAAGGCAGCGGTTGGATTCGGGACAGAGCTGCGCCATGATCTGTTCCGCCATATCAGCACGTTGTCTTACAGGGAGATCGATCAGGCAGGGAGCGCGACACTTGTGACAAGGATGACAAGTGATATCAATCAGGTTCAGTCGGGGGTAAATCTTGTTCTCCGTCTGTTTTTAAGATCCCCGTTTATCGTAGTCGGGGCGGTTGCCATGGCATTTACGGTCAATGTCAGACTGGCATGGATCTTTGTGGTCGCAGTGCCGCTTCTTTCGATCGTGATCTATGGGATCATGACGATCACAATACCAATCTACAAGAAGGTGCAGAGAGGACTTGACAGGATCCTTCTGACAACAAGAGAAAATCTGGCAGGGATCCGGGTGATCCGTGCATTTCGGACACAGAAGAGGGAGCAGCAGTCGTTTGAACGAGACAGTCAAACTTTGATGAGCGACCAGCTGAGAGTCGGATGGATCTCGGGACTGATGAATCCTCTGACTTACCTGATCGTCAACGGGGCGATCATTGTGCTTGTGTGGGCGGGAGCCTTCGAGGTGGATGGCGGGCTTGTCACGCAGGGGGAGATGATCGCGCTTGTCAGCTATATGACACAGATCCTGATCGCACTTGTGGCGCTTGCAAATCTGATCGTGTCGTTTACAAAGGCGCTTGCATCGGCAGGAAGGATCAATGAGATATTTGCACTGCATACAACGATTGAATCACCGGTCAGCGGGAGAGAAGACGAAGTTACAGAAGAAAAATGCAGGAGATGTGCGGAGAAAACCGGGGAGGCAGTTTCTTTTACACATGTATTTTTCCGCTATCATGGATCCGGGGAGCCGGCGCTTTCTGATGTCACATTCTCCGTGAAGAAAGGAGAGACAGTCGGAATCATCGGGGGAACCGGATCCGGGAAATCAACCCTGGTGAATCTGATCCCAAGATTTTATGATGTATCGGAGGGAAGTGTGCTTCTGGATGGCGCGGATGTCAGAACATACCAACTGGAAAAATTGCGGGCAAAGATCGGGATCGTGCCTCAGAAAGCAACGCTGTTCTGCGGGACGATCCGGGATAATATCCGGTGGGGAAAGAAAGATGCCACAGATGAGGAAATCTATGAAGCATTAGAAATCGCGCAGGCAAAAGTATTTGTGCAGGAAAAGCCGCGGGAACTTGATACGATGATTAGCCAGGGCGGGAAAAATCTGTCAGGAGGACAGAGACAGCGCCTGACGATCGCCCGCGCACTTGTAAGAAAACCGGAGGTACTGATCCTGGATGACAGTGCTTCGGCGCTGGATTTTGCTACCGATGCAAAACTGCGGAGAGCACTCGAGGAGAAGACGAAGGATATGACCGTCTTTCTTGTATCGCAGAGAGCCGCCTCGATCCTTCATGCAGATAAGATCATCGTGATGGATGACGGTGCGGTGGCAGGTATTGGCACGCATCAGGAACTGTTAAAAACATGTGGAGTTTACAGAGAGATCTGTTATTCCCAGCTTTCCAAAGAGGAGGTGGAGCGATATGAAGCGTAAAGGAACGGCAGGAAAAGTATTCCGGCTGATCGGACCATATAAGTATCTTTTGTTTTTGTCACTTGTATTTGCAACAATCTCAGTCGCTCTGACACTTTATGCTCCGATTTTGATCGGTGACGGCGTGGATCTCCTTCTTGGAAAAGGGCAGGTAGATTTTACGGCGGTACTTGTGATCTTGAAAAAGCTTGCAGTTGTGATCGTGCTGACTTGCGTGGCACAGTGGCTGATGAATCTGTGTAATAACCGGATTACATACCGTGTCGTGAAGGACGTGCGCACAAGAGCATTTGCAAAACTTCAGATATTGCCGCTGAAATATGTAGACAGCCATCCGCAGGGGGAGACGATCAGCCGGATCATCACAGATGTGGAGCAGTTTTCCGATGGACTGCTGATGGGATTTTCCCAGTTCTTTACCGGGATCGTCACAATTTTGGGAACGCTTGTCTTCATGCTTGGGATCCATGTACAGATTGCGCTTGTCGTGATACTGATCACCCCGGTATCGCTGTTTGTTGCAAGCTTTATCGCGAAAAGAACTTATACGATGTTTCAAAAGCAGTCTGAGACGAGGGCAGAGATGACATCGCTTGTGGAGGAAATGATCGGGAATCAGAAGACCGTCCAGGCATTTGGGTATGGCGGGGAAGCGCTCAGACGTTTTGACGGGATCAACAGAGAACTTCAGACGTGCAGTCTCAAGGCAATCTTCTTTTCCTCTATTACCAATCCAAGTACACGTTTTGTCAATGGTCTTGTATATGCAGGAGTGGGGATCACCGGAGCGGTCTTTGCGATGCGCGGGGCAATTTCTGTCGGACAGCTGTCCTGCTTTCTGACCTATGCGAATCAATATACAAAGCCGTTCAATGAAATCTCCAGTGTGATCACCGAACTGCAGAATGCGCTTGCCTGTGCAAGAAGAGTATTTGACTTCATTGAAGAGGAAGCAGAGACTCCGGATCAGGAACGTGCAGAAGACATCGGTCAGGCAGAAGGCAGACTGGAACTTTCGGATGTGTCATTTTCTTATCAACCGGACATACCGTTGCTAGAGCATCAGAATCTGACTGTAAAACCGGGGCAGAAGATCGCGATTGTAGGCCCGACCGGATGTGGAAAGACAACTTTGATCAATCTCCTTATGCGTTTCTATGACCTTGACGGCGGGAAAATCTTACTGGATGGAAAAGAACTTTCAGAAGTGACGAAAAACAGCCTGCGCAGCAATTTTGGTATGGTCCTCCAGGAGACGTGGCTGAAATCGGGAAGCATTGCGGAAAATATTGCGTATGGAAATCCGGATGCTACAAGGGAAGAGATCATCGGGGCGGCGAAGGCAGCACATGCCCACGGATTTATTAAAAGGATGCCGGATGGATATGACACGATGATCACCGAAGATGGAGGAAATCTGTCGCAGGGACAAAAGCAGCTGCTGTGTATTGCGAGAGTGATGTTGAAACTGCCGCCGATGCTGATCCTTGATGAGGCGACTTCCTCGATCGATACAAGAACAGAGATCCAGATCCAGAAAGCATTTCAGAAGATGATGCAGGGAAGGACAAGTTTTATTGTCGCGCACAGACTTTCCACGATCCGGGAGGCAGATGTGATCCTTGTGATGAAAGACGGAAATATCATCGAGCAGGGCAGTCACGAAGAGCTGCTTGCAAAGAATGGATTTTACAAAGAATTGTACCAGAGTCAGTTTGCAAAATAGTATCGAACAGGTAGTGTTAAGAAAAACTGGAAATTATTTTGCAGAGAAGCAGGTATAAAAGGAAAAAGAATGGAAATCCTCCTTAGAGAGTGGACGGCGGATCTCCGCTGAAAAGATAGGAGGAAGTGTATGAAAGCGATTGTGGAAGACGGATGTATCTCCTGCGGTGCGTGTGTCGGGGCATGCCCGGAGGTGTTCCGGTTTGGAGAGGATGGACTGGCAGAAGCGTATGCGGAAGTGACGGCAGAAAATGAAGAACATGCAAAAGAGGCAAGAGACAGCTGTCCGGTATCGGTGATCGATATCCGGGCATAGAGAAAAGAGAGCCGGATCGCTGTCAGAATAAAGTGGGAGACATCGGTGTGGGTGTCAGGAAAACAAAAAAGAAACGAAAAAAGGTCTTCTTTATCCGAAACTGCCATAGATTGTATGGTAGAACGGATCAGGGAGGCTTTTTTGATGGAAGAAACAAAATATAGTTACGCGGACAGATCAGAGTATCCGGAAGTATGCGCGGAAGAAAAAAACAGACAGTATGCGGCGGCGATGCTTGGAAATGTCGGCGCGTGTGATTCGGAAATGTCGGCAGTAAATCTTTATTTTTACAACAGCGTGATCGCGGAGGGGAAATTTGAAGAAATCGCAGAATGTTTTCATCAGATCAGTATTGTGGAAATGCATCATCTGCACACTTTTGCAATGCTTGCGAATCTTCTTGGAGCGGACCCGCGTATGTGGAGTGTCGACAGAGGGAGATACCGGTACTGGTCAGGTGCATGCAGTCAGTATTCCAGAAACATCGGTGAGATTCTTCAAAATGCACTTCGAGGAGAACAGCAGACGATCGCAAAGTACCGGAGACAGAAAGAGTGGATACAAGATTGTCATATCAGGAAAATTCTGGAGCGGATCATCTTAGATGAACAGTGCCATGTGAAGGTATTTGAACAGCTGTGTGCGAAATATATTCATTGAGAAAAACGGATCTGAAAGAAAAAATGGAGAAATGCACCGGATGTGGAAAGATGAATCATAAGAAAGCGAGGGACGGTATGCGGGTATGTGAACTGAGGGAGAAGGAAGTGATCAACGTCTGTAACTGTAAGCGTCTCGGGAATGCAGTGGATATTGTATTTGACGCATGCAAAGGCTGTGTGGAAGCGATCGTAATCCCGGGGCCGGGGAAAATATGCGGCTTTCTTGGATCGGACAGCGAGTACGTGATTCCGTTTTCCTGTATTAAGAAAATCGGAGAAGATATTATTTTCGTAGAAATCTGCGAAGAAAAATATCTGGTTCCATGCAAATGATTTGACATTGATTTCCATTACCGATATACTAAAGAAAAATGCGGAAGGGGAAGCTAAGATGAAGTGTCCTTATTGTAATAATCCAGATACGAAAGTAATTGATTCCAGACCGGCGGATGACGGCAGTTCGATCCGGCGCCGCCGTGCCTGCGATGAGTGCGGCAAGCGGTTTACGACTTATGAAAAAGTAGAGACAATCCCGCTGATCGTGATCAAAAAAGATGATAACAGAGAGCAGTATGACAGAAGGAAGATTGAGTCCGGGGTACTCAGCGCCTGCTACAAAAGACCGGTTTCGGCAGATCAGATCCAGAAATTTATAGAAGAGGTGGAGACCGAGATCTTCAGCAGGGAAGAAAAAGAGATTCCAAGCAAGGTGATCGGAGAGATCGTGATGGACAAGCTAAAAGAACTGGATGCAGTTGCCTATGTAAGATTTGCTTCTGTGTACCGGGAATTTAAGGATGTCAATACCTTTGTGGAAGAGTTAAAATCGATTCTTGACAAGTAAGAGGCAAAAGAATCCGACAGAAAGATTTCAAAGTCCGCAGGAGGTGGATTCTGGAATAAATATCGAAAGAGAATGGAGCGAGAAAATGAATCAGGAAATCAGAGAGAGAACGAAATGGTTTATGGATGCAAGATTCGGAATGTTCATCCACTGGGGAATCTATGCGATCCCGGCGTGCGGTGAGTGGGTGATGTCCCAGCGGCAGATGTCAGCGGAGGAGTACGAGCAGTATTTCAGAGAGTTTGACCCGGCAGACTATGATCCGAAGAAATGGGCGAGGCTGGCTAAACGTGCCGGGATGAAATATGCAGTCCTCACTGCGAAGCATCACGATGGATTTTGTCTGTTTGACTCGGCGCTGACGGATTATAAAGCGACCAATACGAAGGCAGGGAGAGATCTTGTCAGGGAATTTCTGGAGGCATTCCGGGCAGAGGGAATCCGTGTCGGTCTGTATTTTTCACTGATCGACTGGCATCATCCGGATTTTCCAAAGTACGGTGACCGCCATCATCCGATGAGAAATCAGGAGAAATATAAGGACGAGCAGATTGATTTTGACAGATATCTGGAATTCATGCACGGACAGGTGAAAGAGCTTGTGACAAACTATGGAAAACTGGATCTTCTGTGGTTTGATTTTGCCTACGATGACATGTGCGGAGAAAAATGGCGTGCGACAGAACTGATCCAGATGGTAAGGAAATATCAGCCGGATGTTGTGATCGATAACAGACTGGAGGGATCCGGTGAAAATCATGGAAGTATCATGACTTCTGAGCCGCTGATCTACAGCGGAGATTTCGCAAGTCCGGAGCAGATTATCCCGCCGGAAGGCGTCGTGGACCATGACGGGGAGCGGGTTCCGTGGGAACTTTGTGCGACCATGAATAATCACTGGGGATACTGCAATTTTGACCATGAATACAAGCCGGCAGAGATGCTGATCCGAAAGCTGGTGGAATGTACGAGCAAGGGCGGAAATATGATCCTGAATGTAGGACCGGATGCGAAAGGAAGAATTCCGGAGGAAAGTGTGAAGATCCTTGAGAAGATCGGGGCATGGATGGAACGAAACGTGGAGAGTATCTATGGATGCGGGATCTGTGACATTCCAAAGCCGGAATGGGGAAGATATACACAAAAAGACGATACCGTATATGCGCATGTATATGAGGCGCCGCTTGGCGCACTGCCGCTGTATGGGATCGCGCCGGAGCAGCTGGAGAAAGTCTCCTATCTTGCGGACGGAAGTGAGATGACAAGAGGAGAGGCGTGGAATACGGTACTTTTTGATGATGTGGCATTTGTGTCATTTGGAGCCAATCCGGTATTTACTTATCCACTGCCGGATAAGACAGATACTGTTCTGAAGATCAAAATGAAAAAAGCAAGAAATTAGCGTACGGTCTCATTCATTTTCGGTATCATGATATCGTACACAAGATAAGTCAGACAAGGGATAGCTGCAAAAACGGAAGCAGACTATCCCTTGTTTATTGTTTTAACTTTGGCCGGCGGCAGAAAACTGCCCCGGAGCGGACGACAGAGGCTATCCGAGGTGGAATACCTGCGTTGCGATAGAAAAGTAAATGATGATGGAACAGGTGTCCACCAGTGTAGTGATCAGCGGAGCTGCCATGATTGCCGGATCTAAGTGCACTTTCTTTGCTGCAAGCGGAAGCACACAGCCGATCAGTTTGGATAAAATGACTGTGGAGATCAGGGAAAGCCCGATGACAACCGCAAGTTTCATATCATGGTAAACAAGGAAGATCCGCAGCCCGTTCGCAAAGGCGAGAACAACGCTGACGATCAGTGCAATCCGGAACTCTTTGAAAATCACTCTGAAAATATCTTTGAAGCGGATTTCATTGAGCGCCAGTCCGCGGATGATCAGGGTGGAACTCTGGGAACCGCAGTTTCCGCCGGTATCCATCAGCATTGGGATAAAGGATACAAGCAGCGGGATTGCGGAGAATGCATCTTCATATCTTGTGATGATCGCTCCGGTGATAGAGGCGGACAGCATCAGGACAAGAAGCCACACGATACGGTTTTTTGCATGTGAGAAGACAGAAGTCTCAAAGTAGGATTTCTCACTCGGATTCATAGCTGCCATGATCGTGATATCTTCGGTAGCTTCCTCTACCATGACATCCATCGCATCATCGACTGTGACGATGCCGACCATCAGTCCTCCGGTGTCAAGCACCGGGATCGCCAGGAGTCCATATTTGGAAAACAGCTGGGCTACTTCCTCCTGATCCGTATGAGTCGTGACAGAAATGATCTCTGTCTCCATGATTTCAGAGATCACAGTATCATCATCCATTGTCATCAGATCTTTGGCGGAGACGATCCCGATCAGTCTTCTTCGTTCCAGGATATAGCAGGTATAGATTGTTTCCTTATGGATCCCCACCTGCTTGATGTGGGACATTGCCTCCCGGACAGTCATAGACTGGTGGAGAGAGACATATTCCGTCGTCATAATGCTGCC
Organism: uncultured Faecalimonas sp.; assembly: GCA_963557735.1. Classification (GTDB taxonomy): domain Bacteria; phylum Bacillota; class Clostridia; order Lachnospirales; family Lachnospiraceae; genus Faecalimonas. The sequence goes on from CAUWEA010000064.1 coordinate 16,965, forward strand.
TGCACTGTCATCCGGATAATTTAAAAGCAGGTTGATGCTGTTTCGTTTGCTGCTGTCCACTGCATTGAGGATACGGGTGACAAGATTGGCAGGAAGTTCTTCCAGAAGATCTACCGTGTCATCCATATA
>CAUWEA010000065.1:0-17046 GCA_963557735.1 uncultured Faecalimonas sp.
AAATCCTGCGGGACTTATACTCCCGTACCGGTTCGATTCCGGTCTGCGGCAGTAGTAAAAAAGAGTTACCAGTGTATGGGGTTTTCTTATTTTTTAAAAATAAAAATCTTTCATGGAATGATATATTTTTCAGTGTATCATATTCCATGAAAGATTTTTTTATTATTAGTAAGCATAAACAGCGTTTGCTAAAAGAGAGAGAATCTGAATTTCTAATTTGTTTTAATGCCCCACGCAAGCTGACCTTGCTGAGTGGTATTTGCCCATTGTTCGGTTCCTCCATAGACACTATAAGAAACAATGTATTCTCCATTAAATGGAATAACTTTTCCAGTATTACTGATCCAGACTAAAACGGCACCATTAACAGGAGGTACTGTAATATCTGAAACTGTAACATGGGGATAGTTGGATGCAGGGGGACGTTTGCTTAAAAATTCATCTTCTGTGACAGATGTCTGGCAAAGTTGGAATCCAAATGCACCCATATCAATTCCCAACTTTTGAATACTTTCTTTTGCGTAAGGGTCGTCCACAGAATAGAAGTAGATTTGCTCAAACCATGTATGGAACCATTCGTTGAAAGGAACCCCATTTCCTTTTTTTAGCCACACTTGATAGACATCTGAATCTTCAGGTGGCAGCGCACCTTGTGTATCACCTTTCCAGGGAACAGCCTGATGAAGACGGTCTGTCGCATTATCGTCCTTACTGTACCATGAATACGTTTTTGAATCTGTCAGCACATCTCTCTCCCAGTTAATACCTTCGTCAGGAGCAACGATCGGATAAGGTCCATGTGCAGATGCATAAGTAAGACCTGATAATGTGTCATTTCGTTTTGTTAATGCTCCATTTTCTCCATCAGAAAATGTCCAGTGGATTGAAGAACTTTCATCATTTTCAGTTTCATCTGAGACATATCTTGAAATGATGGTAGCACATACTGCACGGGATACATTCCCCTGAGGATCAAGTGTACCATTATCATTTCCTTTAATAATTCCTTCGCCTATTGCCCACCGCATCGCTTCGGAGGCAAAAGGACTGACATTATTTCCATCTGGGAAAACAGAGTAATCACCATTTGCAGAAAGATTCTGATCATGGGTTTTGGCATAGCGGTACATAATTGTTGCAACTTGTTCCCGAGTTATTTTGTCGGCAGGACCAAAGTTCCCGTTTTCATATCCTGTAATTATCTGTTCTTTATTTGCCCATGTAACAGGTTCAGAGTAAAACCAACTTCCAGTTACATCCGGATAGATAGGTTCAAAGCTAATCTGTGGACTTCCATCCATACGGTACAGAATTGTTGCAAATTCACCTCTTGCCAGATCATTAACAGCTCCAAAACTACCGTCATCATACCCTGTCATCAGATCTTTTTCAGTTACATCTTTGACGTATTCATAGTACCAGTCCTGAGGATGCACATCAGGGTATTGGTCTACATTTTGAGCCTGAACGGGAAGAACAAAAATTCCGGTCATCAAAATAACGCTTGATAAGTGTAGTAGTTTCTTTTTCATAGAATTCCTCCTTACTTAAAAACTGTAGCTTCAAATGGATTAAGAACAATAAATTTCAACGTCAGGCAAGTTATTGTCTTAATCGGATTAATATAATTGTAGTATAAAGAAAGCGAATATTCAAGTATTAGCATTTGGATATGAAGTTATGAAGAATAACAGAAAAATGGGAAACTAATTTTTTGTCGTAACTTTATGCCGGCTCTCCCGCGGCGTACACCCGTAGATTTCTTTGAACATCTTGTTGAACAGTTTGTAGTTTGTGAAACCGTGCCGTTCGACGATTTCCATAATTCCATCGTCTGTATTGCAGATATCGTGGTAAATATGGATCAGGCGGATCTGATTGACATAGCGCGTGAAAGTTACCCCCAGATTCTGCTTGAAGAAACGACAGAAATACTCCCGGCTCAGCCCTGTCCTCTCAGCTGCTTCTTCGAGTGAAATAGGCTGGCTGTAATGTTCATCTACATAGGACGTGATCGTACTTAGTCTGTCAAGGCTTCCTACATTTTCCGGGATCAATGATTCTTCGGCAGGGCGGGAAAAATGTGTCAGGATCAGATAAAGTACTTCCATTGCGATTGACTCACATTCCAGGCGGTATCCGAGAGGCTGTTGGACATAGAGGGGCGGCAGCTTTTTTAACAATTCACAGATCTGGAGATAGATATCGAGCTTCTCTTTGACGAGGAGATCCCGGCTGAACTGAAGGTTCAGGCGGTCAAGATCAGAAATGTATTTTTGCAGATGCTGACGGGAATAGTGGATACAGAGTCCCATCGTCATGGTGGCGCATTTCGATTCATGAATCTGATTGGAGTCAATTAAGACAAACTCTCCGGGAACAACAAGATGCTTTTGCCCATTGATGCTCATCTCGGCAGAACCGTTGAGTACGAAGATCAGTTCAAGCGGAGAATGCCAGTGAGGCGGTGTATAGTAACCTCTTTCCGTATAATATTTGATAGCGATGCCGGTATCTTCGAGATTGTATAATTGTTTATATTTGAATGCAATCATGCGTGGAATCCTCCTTGTGTCAATTTTGACCTAAAAGTAGTCAATTTTATATCTAAAAAACGGTATGACAGTATGATAACATAATACACGTAGCAAGGAAAAGTAAATTACAAAATATTATAAAATGAAAATAAAGGAGAGGTTATTATGTCAACAATCGCATTAAAAAACCAGAACGTATATGTAAATAAGAAAGCAGAGAAAAAGGCAGAAAAGAAAGTGTCTGTATGGTCAAAAATCGAAGCATTTATCATGGAAAATGCAGATGCATTAGAAGCATACGCTTGTTCATTAGACGGAAGAACTTATGTCCCAGATCACAAATAGAACGGGGCATAAGCAAATGGAGCATCAAAAAGAAAAATGACAGCAGGAAAACTGATAAAGTATCCTGCTGTTTTTCGTATGAAAAATTATTTTTTAATCCAGACAATTCTGAGTATTTCTCTCTTTTCTAAGTGCGCCCGGTGTTGTATGAAATCGTTCCCGGAACATGCGCCGGAACACTTTATAATTTTTAAATCCGTGTAGTTCTAACAGCTGACAGAGAGGATAATCTGTGGAAAACAAATCATGATAGACATGAGACAGACGTATCTCATTGATATATTCCAGATAAGTACACCCCATATGTTTTTTGAAGAAACGGCAGAAATATTCCGGCTGAAGAGAGGCAATCTTGGAAATTTCCCGAATAGAAATCTGCTGATAATAATGTTGCTTTGTATATTCTATAACCGGTTCCAGAAGGGAGAGGCTTTTTGTGTGCCGGTCAGTAAAGTGCATCGGCAGTTCTTTGCGAAAATTTTCATATAAATGGCAGAGAAGCTCAAAAAGCAGGCTCTGGAACCGCAGTATATCAGAAGAAGAGAAAGGAGCATGTTCTTTATGTGCTGCGGCTGCAATCATTTTTTGCAAAATTATTTTCAAAATATCCAGCTCTTCCTTTCTTTTTGGATCCTGCACAGAAAGAGGAACATCAAAAAAGAGAGCCGGAAGATCCGGGATATATTTCTTCAAAAAAGGATAGGGGATTTGTACGAGAAGGAATGATCGGGGTATTCCAGAAAGCATATCCGGGGAAACATCCAACAGATTTGCTTTTTATAGACCGCGTGATGCGACAGCCATCCAAAGCGATTGCGAAATTACATGCATCAGGAAGGAAGGCGGGAACCTACTTATATGATTTTACACTGGAATTTCCGATCCACCACAATAAGATTGCATGGCATTGCTCGGATATCCCATTTTTCTTCCATAATACAGAACTGGTGGAAGTGTGTCAGATCCCGGACGTTGCAGAGCGGCTGGAAGCACAGATGTCTGAGGCATTTATATCTTTTGCGAGAACCGGAAAACCGGAAAGTGACAAACTTCCGGTATGGGAGTCTGTGACGGAAGAAAAAGAACCTACGATGATCTTTGACAGAGAGTGTGAAGTACGTTACAATTTTGATGACGAATTATATCAGAAAATAGATGACATTTTGCCGCCGTTCAATCTGATGGAGATGATGGCGAAAGGAGCGGAAATACAGCATTAAGTGAAGGCTGTATATGGTGCAGTTCAATCGGAATAAAATTTTGTGTATTTTTCTGCAGATACTGTCTGGGAAAAATCACGTGGGCAAAAGAGAGAAAAGGAATTTAAAATTTATGGAACAGAAATGGACAGAAAAAAAGGAAGACGGATACAGACTGATCCAAAATAAAAATGGACAGACGCTGGGAATCAGCGAAGGAAGCAGAGTGAAGCTTCTGATAAAAGACGGATATGCCTTCAAAGACTTTGCAGGAACGGGAGAATTACTGCCATATGAAGACTGGCGTTTATCTTACGAGGAGCGTGCAAAAGATTTGGCAGATCGTCTGGGGATCGAGGACATTGCGGGACTGATGCTTTACAGTGCGCACCAGCTGATCCCGGCAAAAGGGAAACTGGCGGAGACATTTGGCGGAACTTACGGCGGGAAACGATATGAGGAAAGCGGTGTGAAGCCGTGGGAACTGACAGACCAGCAGAAAGAATTTGTAGAGAAGGATAAAGTACGCCACGTTCTGATCATGGGACTTGAGAGTACAGAGGCGGCGGTTAAATGGAACAATAAAATTCAGGCGCTGGCGGAAAACACCGGATTTGGAATCCCGGTCAACAATAGTTCAGACCCGAGACACAGTGCAGGCTCTACAGCGGAATATATGGGAGTGACCGGAGAACCGATCTCAAAATGGGCAAATGGGATCGGATTGTCTGCATCCTTTGATCCGGAACTTGTCAAAGCATTTGGGGAAGCCGGATCGGCAGAATACCGGGCGCTTGGGATTACGACAGCGCTCTCGCCGCAGATTGACCTTGCGACAGAGCCACGGTGGATGCGGTTTGCAGATACGTTTGGGGAGCATACCCAGATGACGATCGATATGACAAAAGCATACTGTGATGGATTCCAGACAACGGAAGGAACCGCGGACGGATGGGGACAGGACAGTGTCAACACGATGGTAAAACATTTCCCGGGCGGAGGGCCTTGTGAAGGTGGAAGAGACGCACACTATGCCTATGGGAAATATGCAGTCTATCCGGGCGGAAATTTTACAGAGCATTTACGGCCGTTTACAGAAGGGGCATTTTCGCTGGATGGAAAGACGAAAAAAGCAAGCGCGGTCATGCCTTACTACACGATTTCCTATGAGGCGGATCAGAAATACGGAGAAAATGTGGGAAATTCCTTTAACAAATATCTGATCCAGGATCTGCTTAGAGAGGAACTTGGCTATGACGGAGTGGTATGTACTGACTGGGGAATCACTCACGACACCGGGAGAACGGAAGAAGAGTTTGCCGGAAAATGCTGGGGTGTGGAGCAACTGGCGGAGGCGGAGCGCCATTTAAAAGCACTGGAAGCCGGTGTCGACCAGTTTGGTGGAAATAATGATGGAAAGCCTGTTATGGAAGCTTACGAGATGGCATGTAAAAAGTACGGAAAAGAATCCACAGATGCAAGATTCCGAAGATCTGCCTACCGCCTGCTTTTAAATATTTTCCGGACCGGACTTTTTGAAAATCCATATTTGAATCTGGAGTCTTCTTTCAGTATTGTAGGATGTGAAGCGTTCAAAGAAAAGGGGTACGAATCGCAGCTGAGATCTGTGACAATGTTAAAGAATAAAGAACAGGTGCTCCCGCTGCAAAAGGGGATCAAGGTCTATGTTCCAGACAGACATATTCGATCCTATCTGAATTTTATGAGTATGCCGACCGGAGAACAGACGGTAACACCGATGGCAAAACAAGCGGCAGCATCGTATTTCCAGATAACAGATGATCCGAAAGAAGCAGATGCGGCGCTCTGCTTTATCGAGTCTCCGATCAGTGTCGGATATGATCCGAAAGACAGAGAAGCCGGTGGAAACGGATACGTTCCGGTGACACTTCAATACCGCCCATATGAGGCAAAAACTGCAAGAGAAACAAGCATCGCAGGAGGAGATCCTTTGGAAGCATCCAGCGACCGTGGTTATAAAGAAAAATGGAACACGGCGGCAAACGAAGAAGACCTTGATCTGATCCTGAACATGCGAAAAGAGATGGGAGAAAAGCCGGTCATTGCGATCGTCACTTTGAAAAATCCGATGGTGATGGCAGAGTTTGAACCGTATGCTGACGCGATCCTTGTAGAATATGGGGTGACTCCGGCAGCTGTGCTCGATGTTCTTACCGGAGCATTTGAGCCGGAAGGATTGCTGCCGATCCAGATCCCGAAGGATATGGAGACCGTCGAACAACAGAAAGAAGATGTGGCATTTGATATGGAATGTTACAAAGATGGAGAAGGACATACTTATGACTTTGGATACGGAATGAACTTTCAGGGAGTCATTCGGGATGAAAGAGTTAAGAGGTATGTGAAATAATAGGGAAGTCTGAGAAAACAGCAGAAAAATTTATAAAGAGTGGGCAGGACATATTTCAAACAATATTTGGAGTATGTCCTTTGCCTTGTTTCGGTTAAAAATATAATTTTAAGCAAACAAATCTTTTAGCTGCCGGATGAATAATTTTTCCCGGGCATTCATTTTGTAGATGGAATGATATATGATATAAGCATTCATAGAGCAGGGAGCATTTACAATTGGAATTTCTACACAATCTTCACTATAGCTGTCCGTATATCGTTCCATCATAACAGTCACATACATACTTTGTTTAATTGTATCAATTAATCCCCCGCGGTCAAAAACATACAAGATTCGATTGTCATTTTCAAACCCGAGAAGTCTCAGCCATTCTTCAAATGGAAAATTTTCATACATAATAAATTTATAGTTTTTAATATCTTCAAAGTTAATTTCTTTTTTCTTTGACAGAGGATTCTTTTTGGAAACGAGTAAAATCAGAGGACATCCTTTGGCGATAGGAATCAGTTTCAAGTTGTGTTTTTGGGCAAAGTGATAGTATTTTTCGCTGGCAGAATCAAAACAATAAAATAAAGACATACGATAACGCTGTTCTACTACATCTCGTATTGTCTGGATTAATCCGGTTTCTTTGAAGGAATCCTCATAAACAGACAGAGGATTTTTCTTTTTGAATTTTATAAATTGATTCATAAAATCAAAAGAATATGTGCAGGAAATGGAGAGATTTCCTTTTGTTGTAAACAGAGAAGGAATGTTATTGATTGTTTCAAGTTCTGTAACAATTTTCTTTGCTGAGTTTATGAACAGTTCACCTTCCTGAGTCAGAAAGATTCCGGTATTGCTCCGACGGAAAATAGGAAAACCAAGTTCAGATTCTAAATTTTTAATGCAGACACTCAAATTGGGCTGTGACAGTCCAAGATTTTGTGCTGCTTTATTAATTGATCCACATTCTAAAACTTCTAAAGCATATTCAAAATATTTTATATCCATTCTTATCACCTATACCTAGTATATCTTATCTTCAGCTGTTTTAATTATATGATTTCTCATATAACTTATCAAGTATCAATATAACACAAACAAGTAGGGAAATGTTAACATGCAGACAAGAAGAAAAAGTCGACAACTCCATTATTCGAATAATGAAATGAAAAGCAAAAAATGAAATGATACGACGGAGGTATTGAATATGTCAGAAATTAAACAACCGGCAAGCGCCCTTTCTTCACCAAGATTTTGTAATATGGGAACATTTATGAGAATGGAAAAAATAACATCTGCAAAAGATTTAGATTTTGCAATTGCAGGAGCACCATTTGATACAGCGAGTTCATTTAGGTCCGGTTCTCGCTTTGGTCCAAATGCCATTCGAAATATTTCTGCAATGATGAAGCCAAATAATGTAATTATGCAGGTGAATATTATGGAGAATTTGAAAGGTGGAGATTTGGGGGATTTTAATGTGACACCTGGATACATTCACCCGACATATGATGCGATAGAAGAGGGAGTTGCCAAAATACTTGCAGAGAATGCCTGTTCAATTATTTTGGGAGGAGACCATTCTATTACACTTGCAGAACTGCGTGCGGTTGCAAAGAAATATGGTCCTGTAGCACTGGTACATTTTGACTCTCATTCTGATTTGTGTGATGAAGTGTTTGGACAAAAATATAATCATGGAACACCATTTAGGAGAGCATTGGAAGAAAATTTAATTGACGCATCTCATTCTATTCAGATTGGTATGCGAGGTTCACTTTATGACCCAAATGAACATAAGATGGCCGCAGAACTTGGTATGAAGTTAATCCCGGCACACAAGGTTCGGGAGATGGGCTTTGAGGCATTGATTCAGACTGTTCTCGAGAGAGTTGGAGAGAAACCATGTTTCTTGACATTTGATATTGACTTTGTTGATCCTGCATATGCACCTGGTACAGGAACACCGGAAGTGGGAGGATTTACATCTCTTGAAGCTTTGGAACTTGTAAGAAAAATTAAAGATTTAAATTTTGTTGGATTTGATATTGTGGAAGTCCTGCCGGCATATGATCACGGGGAAATCACAGCTTATCTTGCAGCAAATATTGTATTTGAATATCTTTCTATTTTGGCATTAAAGAAAAAAGAAAGCAAATAATGTTACAGATTGCGTTGGGGAGGGCTTAGTGTGGGACAAGACAGTACGAATAAGAATATCACAGCAGTAAACCCGGAAGAAAATTTGAATGATAATGCGGTACTTGATGCATTGACACTGACAAAGTCACAATGTCGTCAGGGGATTGTAAAAGCAGTTTTCTTTACACTAATTGCAGTTTTTATTTTCTTTGTGCCCGTTACTTTCCGGGGAAGCACAGACGTGACATTTGGAATTATTTACAAAAATCTGAAAGAAATATGCGGACTTGTAGGGCTTTGGGCTGGAGGTCTCATTATCATTGGAAATGGGATTTTAAGCGTGTACGGAAAGTATCTATGCAAAAAGAAAGAATCTTCTATTCATAAGTATTATGCAGAAGATTCCAAAATTCATCCGCTGCTATACATGTTTGGAAGCATTTGTACAATAATTCTTCTGTTGCATTATACGATTCCGGGATTTGGGGGTCCTGAATTTATTGTCAGTCCGGATATTGGGGAAACAGTGTATTCTATTGCGATGGATGTTGCCTGGATTATTCCGGTAAGTGCAATATTTATGCCATTTCTTTTAAATTATGGAATTGTAGATTTTATAGGAAGCTTGATGGAACCGCTTATGAGACCGGTATTTAAAATTCCTGGAAGAAGTGCTGTAAATGCAATTGCATCATTTGTAAGTTCGGCTTCAGTCGGAGTGTTGATTACAAGTAAACTTTATAGAAAAGGGATCTATACAAAAAAAGAGGCGGTTCTCATTGCGACAGGATTTAGTGCAGTGAGTGTTGGATTTGCGTATAAAGTGATTGAAACAGCAGATTTGTCAGATTATTTTTTGCCAATTTATTTTATAGCATTATTAGTTACATTGTTAGTAAGCTTTTTTATGGCGAGAATCCCTCCGCTTTCAAAAAAAGAATCTGTCTATTTGGATGGGAGAGTGCAGACAAAAGATGATATCCAGGCAGAAAAAGTTCCGGCAGGAAAAATTTTACAGACGGGCACGTCCCGTGCAATAAAAAAAGCGGCAACAGCACCGAATCTTGGAAAAGAAATTGGTTCAAGCCTAAAAGACAGTTGCTTTGTTTTGCCGAAAGTAATCTCACTTTTGACCGCAGCAGGAATTATTGCGATGATGATCGCTACTTACACACCAGTTTTCAACTGGATTGGAAAATTATTTGAACCGCTGCTTAACCTATTGGTAGTACCAAATGCCGCGGAGATAGCTCCGTCATTGCCGGTAGGAATCGCGGAAATGTTTCTTCCTGTTCTGTTAATTTCAGATAAGGTAGCTACCTTAGCGATGGGAGCAAGGTATATGGTAGTAACTGTTTCTATGGTTCAGATTATTTTCTTTTCAGAAACAATAGTTGTTATGATGTCAACAAAGATTCCAGTGTCATTAAAAGAACTGATTATCTGTTTCTTTGAGAGGACGATCATTGCAATTCCGATCAGTGCTTTGTTTATGCATTTGCTGTTTTAAAATGAATTACTAAAAAATTCCGAAGAATGATAAGTTTTCAGATCAATTCTTCGGAATTTTTCTAATTACAGAGGTGAAGATACCTTGGAATATTTTATGATGCGATTAGGATGTTATCTGCCTACGCCGGTATTCCGAGGGAGACATTCCTGTCATATTATGAAACATTCTTGAAAAAGTAAATGGATCTTTGTAACCGATATGCTGTGCAATATCAGAAACGGTATCGGAACTTTCTGCTAAAAGCTGTTTTGCTTTATCCATCCGGCAATGGAGAAGATATTCTTTTGGAGCCATATTCAGATTCTGCTTAAAAATATTAAAAAGATAAGAGCGGGTGATACCGATATAATTGGCAATGTCCGACACCTGGATATTACGGTTATAGTTAAACTGGATAAACTGAAGGGCGTGTTCTAAATATGCATCACTGCAATAATCGTGGGAGGTCTGTCTGGAGGAAGTTACAGATGGACAAGACTCGGTGAGAAGAGAGAATAGTTGAAATAAAAGAGAGATTCTCCTCAACTCATTTGTGATCGTAAGCTGATGTGCCTCCAGCATCTCGTATATGAGAGAACTGAATTGTTCTGGTGGAAAGTAACAGTCACGGACAAAAGTATGTGGATCAAATCCGGCTTGCCGGACGTATTTTTCCGCTTTTGTTCCGACGAAGCTGACAAAGGCATAATGCCATGGATCGTTGCTGTCGGCATGATAAGATGCAACAGTATTTGGAGGGATCAGAAAAATATCCCCGCGTTTCAGATGATAAGTTTTATCTTCTATCTCAAAGTATCCCCGGCCTTCTAAAACAAAATGCATATGATACTGTGGTCTTGTCTTTGGTCCCCAGTGGTGGTCGGGAGAACATTGCTGGATGCCACAGCGTGTCAGACATAAATCTTCGGTCTGCCGGTCTACTAATTCCAGGCAGCGGAACCCTGCAACATTTCTGTAACTATTATCTCTGCTCATAAACAAATTCACCTCAATCGAAAGTATACTAAAAAATGACATGTGTTAATGTTCACTATTTTAGCATCCCGAAGATTTGTTGTAAATGAAAAAATGGCAAAAAGATTGTAATAAAAACTGAAAATATAGATTTCAAAGCCATATTAGATCATAACTATAAAGAATAAAACTATAAAAACAGAAAACAAAATCAAAGAAAAGGGAAAGGATTGTGGAAAATATACAAAAAACAAAAATGAATACTTAAAATATGCAACAAAAAGACATGTGAAAAAAACATTATACTATTCAAGATTACAGATAACAAGGATATAATTGAGTACAGAAAAGGCCGAAAGAAAAATGAAAGTTTGGATCGCGATCAGAAGAAGGAGGAAGTCTTATGAAGCGGAAAAAAGTATTGGCATTGGCAATGGTATCAGTAATGGCATTATCGATGACAGCATGTGGGGGAAAAGAAGAAAGCAAAGAAACGGAAGGAAAGAAGAGCAGCAAGGATGCGAAATTGACTGTGGCAATCTGGGACAGCAATCAGGAGCCGGGGCTGAAGAAGATCATGGATGATTTCACAAAGGAAACGGGAGTGGAAGTGGATATCCAGGTAACACCATGGAAAGATTACTGGACCATGCTGGAAGCAGCCACAACCGGAGGAGAAATGCCGGATGTATTTTGGATGCATTCTGACCAGATAGCGACCTATGCACAGTATGATGATATTTTATTAAATTTATCAGATAAAATCGAGAAGAGCGATAAGATAGATCTTGCCAACTATCCGGAAAGTATCGTAAATATTTATCAGAATGAGAAAGGGGATCAGCTGGCGATCCCAAAAGATATCGACACTTGTGCGGTATGGTATAACAAGACAATGTTTGACGAAGCAGGGTTAGAGTATCCGCAAGCGGACTGGACATGGGATGATTTCCGGGAGACTGCAAAGAAACTTACAAATCCGGAAAAGAACCAGTACGGAACAGCGATCACACCGGGAGCATATCAGGAATCATGGTACAGCACGATCTATGCATACGGCGGAGAAGTGTTAAGTGAAGATAAGAAAACTTCAGGATTCGATGATCCGAAAACGATCGAGGCAATGCAGGTCATTGAAAATATCGTCAAAGACGGATCAATGCCGGACTACAGTGTATTATCTGAAAATGGTACTTCTGCCTTAATGGAATCCGGTACAGTTGCGATGACATTCCAGGGTTCCTGGATGGTATCAGAGATGGCTAACAATGATTACATAAAAGAACACTGCGATATTGCACCACTTCCAAAAGGACCGGAAGGAACAAAGTCAATCACAAACGGACTTGGATGGGCAGCTTCCGCACAAGGGAAACACACAGAGGAAGCATGGCAGCTGATCGAATATCTTGGATCAGAAGAGGCGCAGAAAAAGCAGGCAGATCTCGGTGTGACAATGTCCGCATATGAAGGTGTATCCGATGGATGGGCAAAAGCACAGCCGGATTTCAATATGCAGGCTTACTTAGATATGATGGAAGACTCTCAGCCGTATCCAAGTTCTAAAAATACACAGGTATGGTTCCAGGCAATGTTAGAGGAAATGGTAGCTGGATTCAGCGGTGAAGAGCCAATGGAAACTGTATGTAAAGATTTTGCCGAGCAGATGAACGGATTCTTGGCAGAAGAGCAATAAAGGCGGCGGGGTATCTCTTTTGAGGGATACCCTTTTGCTTAGAAAATTCAGGAAGGTAGATGTTATGACAAAAGGAAAAGAAAAGAAGAGAGTCACGAAACGGGCGCGTTCAGAATTTCTGTGGGGATGGCTGTTTATTCTTCCGACAATGGCAGGACTGATGATTCTGAACATCATTCCGATCATCCAGACAATCTGGCAGAGCTTTTTTAAGACCGGAGCATTCGGAAGAGGAAATATTTTTATTGGATTCGAAAATTATCAGAGGCTGTTTGCAGATGAAAGTATCTGGCAGGCATTGATCAATACATTCAAATATGCGATCGTGGAAGTTCCATTTTCCATCGCGATCGCGCTTGTCATCGCGGTTCTGTTAAATTCAAAGATGAGAGGACGTTCTGCGTACAGAGCGATCTATTTTCTGCCGATGGTAGTAGCGCCGGCAGCAGTTGCGATGGTGTGGAAATGGCTGTTTAACTCCGAGTTTGGTCTGCTCAATCATATGCTGAACAGTATCGGGCTTGAATCCGTACACTGGCTTTCGGATCCGGATATCGCGATTTACTCGATTGCGGTAGTCGGGATCTGGGGAGTCATTGGGTATAACATGGTATTGTTCTTAGCCGGGCTTCAGGAGATTCCGAGAGACTATTATGAGGCGGCAGAGATCGATGGCGCAAATGCAGTTCAGAAGTTTTTCAAAATTACGATTCCACTGATTTCACCGACGATGTTTTTTGTAGTTGTCACAAGAGTGATCGCATCACTTCAGGTATTTGATTCGATCTTTATGATGATCGATAAGAGCAGTCAGGCGCTTCCGAAGACGCAGTCGCTTGTCTATCTGTTCTACCGGTATGCATTTGTAGAAAACAATAAGGGATATGGATCGTCGATCGTAGTACTGCTGCTTGTCATTATTATGATAATTACTGTAGTTCAAATGGTTGCACAGAAAAAATGGGTACATTATAATTAAGGGGGACAGGCAGGATGAGAAGAAGAGAAAAAACAGCAAAGGTTATCAAACATCTTGTGCTTTTTGTTGGAGCCATTATTATGCTGATTCCCTTTGCGTGGATGATATTGACTGCATTTAAGACAAATACAGAGGCGATGCAGATGAATCCGTTCGTGATTTTCCCGTCAGAATGGAGAACAGATTCATTTGTGAGTGTTGCAGAGAAAATGGATTTTGTGAGATTATATGCAAACACACTTCTGATGATCTTAGGAAGGATCATCTGTGCGGTGCTGACTGCAACAATGGCGGGATATGCGTTTGGAAGACTGAAATTTAAGGGAAGAGATTTTTGCTTTGGACTTGTGTTGTTCCAAATGATGGTTCCGGGACAGATCTTCATCATTCCACAGTATCTGATGGTAAGTAAGATGGGAATGTTAAATACGATTTTTTCCCTTGTATTTCCGGGACTTGTGACCGCGTTTGGAACATTCCTGATGCGCCAGGCATATATGGGACTTCCGAAGGAACTTGAGGAAGCGGCGCGACTGGATGGCTGTAACATCGGGCAGACATTTCTCCATGTAATGATGCCATTGACCAAATCTTCTATGGTTGCACTTGGAATCTTCACGGCATTGTTTGGATTTAAAGACCTGATGTGGCCTTTGATCGCAAATACAGAGCAGAGCTCTATGCCTTTGGCTGCAGCATTGGCAAAACTTCAGGGACAGTTTGCATCGAACTTCCCGGAATTAATGGCGGCATCTATGATCGCATGTATTCCGATGATCGTATTGTATCTGATTTTCCAGAAGCAGTTCATTGAGGGAATCGCGACATCCGGCGGTAAATTATAAAATTGAGAGAAAGGTATTACATATGGCAATTAAGTTTCATCAGACATCAAAAGAGTTTCATCTCTATAATGAAAAGATCAGTTATATTATAAAAGTTCTGAAAAATGGTCAGCCTGGTCATGTATATTATGGGAAAAGGCTTACAGACAAAGAAGATTTTGGCTATCTCATAGAATACGCAAGGCGGGATATGGCGCCGTATTCTTTTGAGGGAGACAGCACATTTTCTCTGGAGCATCTGAAGCAGGAATATCCAACATTTGGCTCGGGAGATACCCGCTATCCGGCATTTGAACTGGAACGGGAAGATGGAAGCCGGGCGGTCGATTTTAAGTATCGGTCCCATGAGATTTTTAAAGGGAAGAAAAAGCTCGACGGACTTCCGGCAGTCTATGTGGAAAATGAGGATGAGGCAGAGACACTGGAAATTACGCTGGAAGATGAACAGATCCATACGAAGATTATTTTATCCTATACGATCTTCGCGCAGAGACCGGTGATCACAAAACATGTACGGTTTGAATGTGAACACCCGGAAGGAATCATGCTGCTGAATTGTATGAGCGGCTGTCTGGATCTTCCGGACAAAGAGTATGAGATGGTAGAATTTGCGGGGACATGGAACAGAGAGCGCCATCCGCATAGCCGGGAACTGACCTATGGCATTCAGAGCGTGTACAGTATGCGTGGCTGCAGCAGCCATCAGTTTAATCCATTTCTTATTTTGAAGCGGAAAAATGCAGATGAATTTCAGGGAGAAGTCTTAGGATTCAGCCTAGTATACAGCGGAGATTTTATCGGGCAGGTCGAGGTTGATAATTTTGATGTGACAAGAATCGTAATGGGGATCCATCCAAATGAGTTCCGTTGGGAACTTGGGAAAGGGGAAACGTTCCAGACGCCAGAAATGGTCATGGTATACAGTGAACATGGTATGAATGAAATGAGTCAGACGTACCATGAACTGTATCGCACACGGCTTGCAAGAGGAACCTGGAGAGATAAAGAAAGACCGATTCTGATCAACAACTGGGAGGCGACTTATTTCGATTTTAACGAAGAGAAAATATTGCAGATTGCCCGGAAAGCAAAAGAGATCGGGATAGAATTGTTCGTCCTTGATGATGGATGGTTCGGAAAGAGAAACTGGGATAACTGTTCGCTGGGAGACTGGTATCCGAATCTGGAGAAACTGCCGGATGGAATTGCGGGACTTTCCAGGAAAATAGAAGAGATGGGATTAAAGTTCGGACTCTGGTTTGAGCCGGAAATGGTAAACAAAGACAGTGATCTGTTCCGGGAACATCCGGACTGGCTTCTGGCAGATCTCAGAAGGAATTACTGTCACAGCCGGAATCAGTATATTCTAGATTTTTCAAAAAAGGAAGTTGTGGATCACATTCACAGACAGATGCAGAAGGTGCTGAGAGAATCTTCGATTTCTTATATCAAATGGGACATGAACCGTTCCTTCTCGGAAGTATTTTCAAATGGAAACGGCAAGAGTTATCAGGGAAAAGTACGTCATAAATATATTCTCGGAGTCTATGATCTGTACGAACGTCTGATACAGGAATTTCCGGAAATCTTGTTTGAATCCTGCGCAAGCGGAGGAGCGAGATTTGACCCGGGAATGCTCTACTATGCGCCGCAGGCATGGACCTCGGACAATACAGATGCGGTGGACCGGATCAAGATCCAGTATGGAACTTCTTACGTCTATCCAATCAGCAGTATCGGAAGCCACGTATCGGCATCGCCGAATCATCAGGTATTTCGTAATACTTCGCTGGATATCCGGGCAAATGTCGCTTATTTTGGAACCTTTGGGTATGAGCTTGATATTACAAAGCTTCCGGAGGAAGAACTGGAGCAGATGAAAGTTCAGATTGCATTTATGAAGGAGAACAGAAGACTGCTTCAGCAGGGAAGATTTTATCGTCTGCAAAGTCCGTTTGAACATAACAGTTCCGCATGGGAAGTCGTATCCGGAGAAAAAGACAAAGCATTTATGGCATATTTCCGGGTGTTAGAGCCATCCCACGGAAAGTTTGAGCGTATCTGCTTAAGAGGGCTGGATCCGGCAAAGAACTATCGTGTAAAAGAATGTTTCGGGGCAAAAATCGATTGTGGGGAACATTACGGCGATGAATTAATGTACGCAGGATTGAGCGTGTCGGATTGTTCTTCAGGACTTCCGGGAGTTGCAAGAGAGCAGCAGGGCGATTACTTTTCAAGACTGTTTGAGATAACGGAAGTTTAAAGGGAAGCGCTGTATATGGGGAGTGTTGAACCAGGGGCTGGATAAATCTGTGGATCAGTTTTGCTATAAGTGAAAGGGGAGCGTCCTTATAGCAAAACGAAAAAGCGCCGGAGAACAGTCTTGATGGAAATCTGAAAAAAAGGCTGAAGTGAAAAGTTTATTTCCACTTTGAAAAATGAAAAAATAAAAG
>CAUWEA010000066.1:0-16597 GCA_963557735.1 uncultured Faecalimonas sp.
CAGGGATGTTCACCGGGTTTTTCTGTGGGCTGCTGATTGATATTTTCTCCGGTGACCTGATCGGATTTTATGCATTGATCTATATGGCTATCGGTTATCTGAATGGTTTTTTCAGACGGCTGTTCTATGCGGAAGATATCAAACTTCCACTTGTACTGATCGCAGGAAGTGAGTTTTTCTATGGACTGCTGATCTACTTTTTGATGTTTCTGCTCCGCAGCCGGTTTGATTTTCCGTATTATCTTGGGAATATCATCCTGCCGGAGCTTGTCTATACGATACTTGTGACATTAATACTGTATCCCGTCATTCTGATCCTGAATCGGCGATTGGAAACAGAAGAAAAAAGGAGTGCTGGAAAATTTGTTTAATCGTATAAAAGAATGGATCATGGAAATTATGAAATCCCGTCTGTTCGTAACGGTGATTGCCTTTTGTGTTCTGTTTGCAATCCTGATCCAGAGAGTATTTTATCTTCAGATTGTAAAAGGACAGTATTATCTGGACAACTATAAACTTCAGATACGAAAAACGCGGGAAGTACCCGGAACACGGGGGAATATCTATGACCGTAACGGGGAGCTGCTTGCCTACAATGAACTGGCATATTCTGTGACGATCGAAGATAACGGTGATTATTCTTCCATGACACTGGAAGAAAAAAATGAGATTGTAAATGAAACCGTGGGAGAAGTGATCGACATTGTAGAATCAAACGGGGATACGGTGATCAATGACTTCGGGGTTATTCTGGATGCGTCTGGAAATTATGGATTTGCGGCGCAGGATGAGACATCACGCCTGCGTTTTCTTGCGGATATTTATGGTTACCAGACGATTGATGAATTAAATGACAGGCAGAAAAACTCAACTGCAGATGATATTATCAATTATCTGTGTGAAGACGAGCGCTATGGCTATGGGATCGACCAGTCTTCTATGGAGAAGGCCCGTGTTCTTAAAATGGTCAATATCCGGTATGCGATAAGCCTGAATAGTTTTCAGAAATATATTCCGACAACTGTTGCGTCAAACGTCAGTGATAAGACCGTTGCGGAGATCATGGAAAATTCCGACAGACTTCAGGGGGTTAATATTGCGGAAGACTCTCTTAGAAAGTATACGGACAGTGAATATTTTGCATCTCTGATCGGATATACCGGAAAGATTTCCCAGGAGGAATACAATGAGAAAAAAGACAGTTCCAGAGAATATACATTGACGGATATTGTCGGGAAATCCGGTCTGGAACAGACTATGGATGAAGAACTGCAGGGAACAAAAGGAAAAGAAATCGTCTACGTTGACAGTGTAGGAAATGTGATCGAAACCGAAAAAAAATCAAAGGCAGTCGCAGGAAACGATCTGTATCTGACGATCGATAAAGATCTTCAAATCGCGACTTACCAGATCATCGAAGAAAAACTGGCCGGAATTCTTGTATCCCGGATCGAAAATGTAATGAATTACGATCCATCTACAGCGGAAGATGCAAGTAAGATCATCATACCGATCGATGATGTTTATCATGCACTGTTTGCCAATGAGGTGATCGATACGAAGCATTTTTCGGCATCTGATGCAAAGGAAACAGAAAAAAAAGTGGCAGCGCTTCTCTCAGAGAAGAAAGCATCCTGCATCAGCGAGGTGCTGGCACAGCTCAGGGATCCTTCCGCTCCTGCCTACAAATCGCTGTCCAAAGAGATGCAGGCATATATGAACTACATCGCCGATGACCTTCTGATGGATAAACTAGGCGTTCTGTCCGCGGATGTCATTGACACGAGCGATAAGACTTATATCGCATGGACAAAAGAAGAACGGATCAGCCTCTATGAATATTTAAATTATGCGATTTCTAAAAACTGGATAGATCTTGCGGGGATTCAGGGAAAAGAGGCAGCGCAAGGGAAATATTCTGATCTGAATGAGATTTATGAACAGATCTTAACGTATCTGGAACAGTCTCTTCCTTCTGACAGACAGTTTGAAAAGCTGGTCTATCGCTATATGATCAAAAATGGAGAACTGAAAGGGGAGGAAATCTGCTGTCTTCTGTATGAGCAGAATGTGATCGCTTTTGATGAAGTGCAATACCAGGGATTGAAAAATGGAAAAATCGACCCCTATGCATTCCTTGTAGGAAAGATCAGTTCTCTTGAGATCACGCCTGCCCAGCTCGCACTTGAGCCTTGTTCGGGTTCTGCTGTCGTTACAGATGTAAATACCGGGGAGGTACTTGCATGTGTATCTTATCCGGGCTATGATAATAACAGACTGGCCAATACAATGGATTCTGATTATTATAACAAGCTTGCAAATGATCTCTCCAGCCCTTTTTACAATACAGCTACGCAGGAGCGGACCGCGCCGGGTTCCACCTATAAGATGCTGACGTCTGTTGCAGCACTGACAGAAGGTGTGATCACACCGCAGGACGGAGTTGTGTGCGAGGGGACATTTGAAAAGGTATTTCCGAATCCAAAGTGCTGGATCGCGCCGGGCGCGCATGGATGGCTAGATGTTACCGGAGCTCTCCAGCATTCCTGCAATATTTTCTACTATGAAGTGGGATATGAGCTGGGGGTTACAGAATCGCCGGATAAAAAAGACGAGGATGGGAAGCCGTCAAAAACGTATTCCAGCGATCTGGGTATCGAAAAGCTGACAAAATATGCGGAGATGTTTGGACTAAATGAAAAGTCAGGTCTGGAGATTCCGGAATCCAAACCGCAGATCTCAGATGCCGATTCTGTGCTTTCTGCAATCGGTCAGGGAACAAATAACTATACGACAAGCCAGCTTGCACGGTATGTAACAGCTGTTGCAAACCGTGGAAAGGTTTTCCAGCTCTCCCTCCTTGATAAGACTGTTGACAGAAAAGGGAACGTTGTAAAAGATTATCAGCCGGAGCTCAGAAATGAGATTACAGAAGTTTCAGACAGCACCTGGAATGCAGTACAGCAGGGAATGGAGGATATGGTATCTACAACCGGAACGTTTGATTCTCTCCGGCTGGAAGGATTTCAGATGGCTGGAAAGACCGGTACGGCACAGCAGAGTGAGACCCATCCGGATCATGCGCTCTTTGTCGGGTATGCCCCGAGTGAGAATCCGGAAATTTCTGTGAGCGTCCGCATCGCAAATGGATATAATTCCAGTTACACAGCCGAGATTGGACGCGATATCATAAAATACAGATACCATCTTGGAGATACAGAAGATATCGTCACGGGAAGCGCCAGCGTGCTGGGTGCTGCCGGTGCCGGAGATTAAAATACAAAAGACAGAGAAGAACTGAAAATGGAGGAATTTTGTATGGGTGAAGTAATTGTGATCACATCTGGCAAAGGCGGTGTCGGGAAGACAACAACAACGGCAAATATCGGAGCCGGACTTGCGCAGATGGGGAAAAAGGTAATTGTGATCGACACAGATCTCGGACTTCGCAACCTTGATGTTGTCCTTGGACTGGAGAACCGGATCGTATACAATCTGGTCGATGTTATCACGGGAAGCTGCAGATTAAAACAGGCGCTGATCAAAGACAGGCGGTATCCGGAGTTATACCTGCTTCCGTCAGCGCAGACAAAAGATAAATCTTCGGTCACGCCGGAACAGATGAAAAAGCTGACAGAAGAATTAAAGGAGTTATTTGATTACATTATTCTGGACTGTCCGGCAGGAATTGAGCGGGGATTTCAGAATGCGATCGCCGGAGCTGACCGTGCGGTTGTCGTTACAACACCGGAAGTTTCTGCGATACGGGATGCCGACCGGATCATCGGCCTTTTAGAGCAGGGTGGAATCGGCCAGTCAGAGCTGGTCATCAACCGGCTGCGGATGGATATGGTAAAGCGGGGCGAGATGATGTCGGTAGAAGATGTGACAGAAATACTCGGAATCCGGCTGATCGGGGTGATCCCTGATGATGAAAAGGTTGTGATTGGTACCAATCAGGGAGAACCTGTGATCAGTCTGGAAGCAAAGGCTGGTACCGCATATAAAAATATCTGCCGGAGACTTACCGGCGAGGAAGTTCCTTTTCCAGATTTTGAAAAGCAGGATGGATTTTTTTCCAGACTGACAAAAAGATTTAAAAAATAGTGGGAGGGGATCAGATGCAGAAATTTGGATGGAAAAAGAAACGTACTTCGGTAATGATCGCAAAAGAACGATTGCGGCTGATCTTATCATCTGACCGCGTCAACAGTACACCAGAATATGTGGAACGGATCGCAGAAGATCTATTTGTGACCGTCTCAAAATATATTGAAATCACACCTGAAAACTTTACTGTTCAAATGACACAGTCTGATATACATATTCAACTAGCAGGAGAGAAAAAGTGAAATTTTTAAAACGATATCATCTGAGAAATTTTAATTTCATACTGGTTATCCTCGTCACAGCACTTTCCATTATCGGAATTATGGCAGTCGGGAGCGCGCAGAAATCTATGCAGGGAAAGCAGATTTTCGGAGTGATCCTCGGGCTTGTCCTGATGTTCTGTGTTTCTGTGATCGACTATAAGTGGATCTTACGGTTTTACTGGATGTTGTATGCTGTGAATCTGATCTTACTGCTGCTTGTTCATTTCTTTGGAAC
The DNA here is from genome assembly GCA_963557735.1 of uncultured Faecalimonas sp. Lineage (GTDB taxonomy): Bacteria > Bacillota > Clostridia > Lachnospirales > Lachnospiraceae > Faecalimonas. The sequence goes on from CAUWEA010000066.1 coordinate 4,609, forward strand.
GGAGGCAAATAACGCTGTCAGATGGCTGAATCTTGGTTTCATCCGATTTCAGCCGTCGGATCCGACAAAGATTCTGATGATCTTGTTCTTCGCGCAGTTTTTAGGAAAGCGCAGAAAGAAACTGAACCGTCCGTCAGTCATCCTTGAGGCGGTGGCACTGATCCTTCCATCTTTGTATCTGATCTACAAACAGCCGAATCTGTCCACAACGATCTGTCTTGGGGCATTGTTCTGTGTTCTTCTGTATCTGGGTGGACTCAGTTATAAGTTTATCGGGACTGTTCTGGCAGTTGTGATCCCGGTCTGTCTGATCTTTTTAAGTCTTGTAGTACATTCCGGTGTGCCGTTCTTAAAAGATTATCAGAGGCAGAGGATCCTTGCATGGCTGGAGCCACAGAAATATGCTTCCTCCACAGCATACCAGCAGATGAATTCGATCATGGCGATCGGATCCGGCCAGCTGAAAGGAAAAGGATATGATAATAATACAACGACATCCGTTAAAAATGGAAATTTTATTTCAGAGCCACAGACAGATTTTATCTTTGCGATCATCGGTGAAGAACTTGGTTTTGTCGGATGTTGTATTGTGATCATTTTGTTATTGTTAATTATTGTCCAATGTATTATAATCGGATTAAGAGCGCAGGATCTTGCAGGACAGATCATCTGCGGGGGTGTAGCCGCACTGATCGGGATACAGAGTTTTATCAATATCAGTGTGGCAACCGGGATTTTCCCGAATACAGGTATCTCACTGCCTTTTGTGAGCTATGGACTTTCTTCCATAGTCAGCCTGTTTATCGGAATAGGGGTTGTATTAAATGTAGGACTACAACCGAAAAAATACCAATAGGAGAGTGAGTACACGATGAGAATAGGATTAATAGCACATGATGCTAAGAAGATGCTGATGCAGAATTTCTGTATCGCATACAGAGGAATTTTAAGTAAGCATGAATTATATGCAACGGGGACAACGGGACGTCTGATCGAAGAAGTGACGAATCTTTCTGTCCACAAATACCTTGCAGGACCACTTGGGGGATCACAGCAGATGGGAGCGCAGATCGATCAGAACCAGATGGACGCTGTGATCTTTCTGAGAGATCCACTGGCTCCGAAATCGAATGAACCGAATGTCAATGATGTTGTGCGTCTCTGTGATATGCACAATATTCCAATGGCGACCAATGTAGCAACTGCAGAAGTATTGATCTTAGCGATTGACAGAGGAGATTTAGAGTGGCGTGAGATGTACAGATAGGTGCAGAAGAGTCTTCTTCGGAAGTGTTCTTTTGATTTTTATACTTTTCATTGCAGGATGTTCTGAAAAAGAGCCGGTGATCTCTGCGTATGAACAGTCTGCATATAACCGGGATCTGTACCGTGCGGATCTGTATGCGCAGGATCTTTGTGTGGCAGAGACAAATATAGAATTGCCGGGGTATGTGACAGATCCGGGACTGCATGCTGCAGGGCTGTTTGGGATCAGTCAGAAACAAGTACTGTATGCGCAAAATCTCCATGAGAGACTTTATCCTGCGAGCACAACAAAGATACTGACTGCTTATGTAGCTCTAAAGTACGGAAATTTATCCGATCTTGTGACAGTGAGCAGACGCGCAGTTACATTCGATGTAGATGCATCTGTCTGTGGACTGCAGGAGAATGACCAGGTTACGCTGGAAGCATTGCTGTACGGGCTTCTGCTTCATTCCGGTAATGACAATGCAATCGCGATCGCGGAGCATATCTCGGGCAGCGTGGAAGCATTTGCAGAGTTGATGAACGAAGAGGCCGGAAAACTTGGTGCGACAAATACACATTTTACCAATCCGCATGGTCTGCATGAACCGGAGCATTATACCACTGCGTATGATCTGTATTTGATTTTTAACGAATGTTTGAAAAACGAGACATTTTTGACGATGATCTCACAGCCATCCTACACAGCAACGATACAAAATCCTGCTTCAGGAACAAGGCAGCTTACATGGACACCATCTCATTTTTATGCGCAGGGACTTGCGTCAGCTCCGCAAAATGCGACGATTGTCGGAGGAAAGACGGGGACAGAAGATCTGGCCGGATCTTGTCTGGTTCTTTTGGAAAAAGATCTTGCAGGGAACCCTTATATCTCAATTGTAATGGGTGCTCCTGACAAGACAGTTCTTTATAATGATATGACTTCGCTGATTTCAGCGATTCCGGTTTCTTAGTGTGCTGCTGCATGGTGTCGTGTGGCAGCACACTTTTCATTACATGGATTCCGAAGAGATTGCATTGATCCTTCCGAAAAGGCTGATCAGGTAAAGACCACAGAGACCGATGATGGTATAGATGATCCGCGACATCCAGGATAAGTCTCCGAGCAGGAACGCAACCAGATCGAATTTAAAAATACCGACCAGCAGCCAGTTGACGGCACCTATGATCACCAGTGTCAGCGCTGTGTTATCAAACCATTTCATGTGAATTCCTCCTTTATGTTAAGATAATAATAGAATTGCCATGAGATGAAAATTTATACATGGAAGGAAAAACTATGGAAACAAAAAGTTGTTATAATAAATATTCTGAATATTTAAAAGAAAAATATGGAACAAAAGTTTATAAACTCCCAATCAATCTTCCAATTACCTGTCCAAACAGAATAGGTGGAGGAGGATGCACGTTCTGCGCAGAAGCCGGCACCGGATTTGAAAGCCTTTCCAGTCAGAAGACTGTGACAGAACAGTTACGTGAGAACAAAGCATTTATTGCAAAAAAATATAAGGCAAAGAAATTTATTGCATATTTCCAGAACTACACAAATACATTTATGCCGGTTTCCGCCTTTGAACAGTATATGAAAGAGGCTGCAGGCCAGGAAGATATTGTAGAACTTTCTATTTCTACAAGACCAGATTGTATCCGCGAAGATTATATGCAGATATTAAAAGAAATAAAAGAAATGTATTCTGTGGAGATCACAGTAGAACTGGGACTTCAGACAGTAAATTATCATACACTGGATCAAATCCGCCGCGGGCATGGACTTGCAGAGTATCTGGATGCTGTGCGCTGTATCCAACAGTATGATTTTACGATCTGTACCCACGTAATCTTAAATCTCCCGTGGGATACCGGAAGAGATGCGATCGAAACTGCAAAAATACTCTCTGCGCTCAGGATACCGATCGTAAAGATCCATTCGCTCTACATTGCCAAAAATACTTTATTGTGTAATTCTTATGAAGATGGTACAATATCGGTGTGTGCAAAGGAAGAATACCTGAAAAGGCTTGCTGATTTTTTAGAATATCTGTCACCGGATATCATTGTCGAAAGGCTGTTTAGCCGGATACCGGAAGAGGATGCGGTATTCTCTAACTGGGGAACAAGCTGGTGGAAACTCCAGGAAGAATTTGAGCAGGAAATGCAGCGCCGGAACAGCAGGCAGGGAATACGCTGCGATTACCTAAACGGAGCGGCACTTCAGAAATTACAGTAGGAGGTCATATTTTTGGCAAAGCAGGATAAATTTATTGATTTAAAAGCATATAAAACAAAAAAGAAAATTCCATTGAATGTGGGAATCCTTATTTTTGGGATTATTTTCTTTTATCTGATCGTCACGATCATCCTTTACCTGACATCGCCCCATGTCACTTCTTATGAAGTCAGGGAAGGAAGTATTTTAAATGACTACGAGTACACCGGGATGGCGATCCGGGAAGAAATGGTCGTAGAATCCGAAGGAGACGGTTACATTAATTATTATACATCCGAGGGAAGTAAAGTGTCCGCGGCATCAAACGTATATACGCTGAGCAATGATAAGATGGAACATACAGATCCGGCAGGAGACACCGTCGGGGTACAGCTCTCAGATGGCGATATCAATCAGATCGTATTAAAGACACAGAAATTTAATGAGACTTTTCAGGATGATCAGTTCCAGAATACATATAATCTGCGAACGAACATAGACAGTGTAATGCTTGGAATACAAAATCAGAACCGGATCAATGAACTGGACTCCATCATTGCTTCCGGAAATTCAGCCGGCTTAAGGCTCTGCGCATCTCCGAGAGACGGCATTATTGTCTATTCTGTCGATGGTCTGGAGGGGATCACAAAGGATACGCTTACGCCGGAAGTTTTAAATAAAACAGATTATCAGCGGACAGATCTTTTAAACAATGATAAAATTACTGCGGGATCTCCGGCATATAAACTTGTAACAAATGAGAACTGGTCGGTTGCTATTGAGATAGACAAAAATTTTTCAGATCATCTTTCTGAACTGGAGTTTGTGAAAGTACATTTTCTGAAAGATGATGAATATCTGTGGGCTGATGTTAGTGTGGTAAGTAAAGATAATCATTACTATGGTATTCTTTCTTTTGACAATTCTATGGTACGTTATGTGACAGAACGGTATCTTGACCTTGAATTGATTTTAGATGATGAGACAGGACTTAAAATTCCTAAGACATCTAAAGTAGAAAAAGAATTTTTTATGGTACCAGAGGAATATGTAACAATTGGCGGAAACAGTAAGGATACTGGTGTGATGCGTAAAAAGAGGGATGGTTCTCCGGAATTTGTAAAAGCATATGTTTATGCAGAAAAAGACGGGAAAAATTATATTGCCTCAGAGGAATTGAAAAAAGGAGATATACTGCTGTGCGAGGAGAGTAATGATACAATGACTTTGAATGAAAAAGGAACACTGGAAGGCGTCTATAACATCAATCGTGGATATGCCGTGTTCCGGCAGATTAACATTCTTGCAGAAAATGAAGAATACTATATTGTAGAGGAGAACACCCCATATGGTCTGACAAATTATGACCGTATTTCTTTAAATGGAAAGGGAATAAAAGAAGACGAAGTTGTATTCCGGTAATTTGGAGTACATTGGTAATCAGTCAAATGATAAAACAGCAAGAGACGAGGAGTGAAATAGATGCTGGAAAAAAATTTGAGATCCGTGCAGGAAAAAATAGAAAATGCCTGTAAAAAAAGCGGAAGATGTCCGGAAGATGTCACGCTGATAGCGGTAAGTAAAACAAAACCGCTTCCTATGCTGGAGGAAATCTATGGGCTCGGCATCCGGCAATTTGGCGAGAACAAAGTTCAGGAACTTACTGACAAATACGAAAAACTTCCGAAAGATATCGCATGGCATATGATTGGGCATCTCCAGAGAAACAAAGTGAAATATCTGATCGGGAAAACAGCACTTATCCATTCGGTGGATTCTTTGCGGCTTGCAGAAGAGATTGAGAAGGAAGCTGCAAAGAAAAACTGTCGTGTTGACATTTTAATCGAAGTGAATATGGCAGGAGAAGAAAGTAAATTCGGCATCTGTCCGGAGGAAGTGCTGCCTCTGGTCGAAAAAATTTCCGGTTTTTCCCATTTGAGGATTCAGGGACTGATGACAGTTGCTCCGTTTGTCGAAAATCCAGAAGAAAATCGTATACATTTTGCCAATTTAAGAAAATTATCTGTTGACATTGCGGCAAAAAACATTGATAATGTTAATATGTGTATTCTTTCAATGGGAATGACAAATGACTATGAAGTCGCAATAGAAGAAGGTGCCACGGTCATTCGGGTTGGCACTGGTATTTTTGGGAAAAGAAACTATAATATAACAAATGAATGATAGGAGTGTAACTATGGGAGTATTTGACAAGTTTTTGGATATTATGAAACTGAGTGATGAGGATGATTATGAGGATGATTTCTTCGATGATGAGGCAGATGAATATCCGGAAAAGACGAGCAAAAATCCATTCAAAAAAGAGAAAGATGAATATGATGACTTTGACATGCAGGAAAAGTCAAAACCTCTGGCAAAATCGTCAAGTAAAGTAACTCCGATGAGACAAAATACGCAGAGACGTTCTCCGGGAATGGAAGTATGCGTGATCCGTCCGACATCTGTGGATGATGCGCGCGCAATCACAGAATCGCTTCTGGGCGGACGTACCGTTATTCTGAATCTGGAAGGACTTGATCTGGAAATTGCACAGAGAATCATTGATTTTATCTCTGGTGCAGCATTTGCAATAGATGGAAATCTTCAGAAGATCTCTACATACATTTTCCTTGTAACACCGACCAATGTAGATATTTCAGGCGATTTACAGGATTTACTGAATACTTCTTTTGATATGCCATCCATCAATACAAGATTCTAGGAGTATTATGCAGAAAGAAGAAGAATTATTAAGAAAAAGACTGCTCGAGTTATCGAAGATTGCCTCTTACCGCAATTTTATTACTTATACAGATTTTCTAAATCTTAATGAACTGAATATTTTACATACGCTGCCGAAAGATGTATTGTATACACCGTACAGAACTTTTGGCGGCTATGCTTCTTCAGAGCGTCAGATTGCAGCATTTCTTCCTGATGCTCTTTGTTTACGTTCAGAAGCGGAGGATTTGTCATATCCTATGGGGATCATCCATATCATGCCGCGCAGCCGGAAGTTTTCAGAGCAGCTGTCTCACAGAGATTATCTGGGTGCGCTTTTAAGTCTCGGGATTGAACGGGCAAAAATCGGAGATATTATCGTGGAGGAGCAGGGAGCATTTGTGTTTGTCTCAGACAAACTACTGTCTTATCTGTGTAAAGAACTGTCGCAGATCCGCCGCACTCCGGTGATTGCCTGCGAGGAGCCGTTTTCTGAATTTTCTTATTCTCCGAAGTATGAGAAAATTACAGGGACGGTAGCTTCCGTCCGCCTGGATACGCTTCTCTCCCTTGCTTTTGCTTCTTCCAGAAGTCGTCTCAGTCCGCTGATCGAGGCTGGAAAGGTGTTTGTCAATGGAAAGCTGATCACGTCAAACGGATATACTTTAAAGGAGAATGATGTGATCTCTGTCAGAGGACATGGGAAATTTATTTACAGAGAGATAATTTCTCAGACAAAAAAAGGAAGACTACTCGTAGAAATTCATAAGCTTATTTAAAGGAGGAAAAGATCGAGATGAAGAAACAGCAATCTTTATGGTATTTGGGTGGGCTGGCAGCCCTGCTGGCTGGAATCGGTCTGGATCAATGGACAAAATTTCTTGCAGACACATATCTGAAAGATGGAGCGGACATTGTTTTGATCAAAAACGTATTCTGCCTTCACTATCTGGAAAACAGGGGGGCCGCGTTTGGAATGTTTCAGGGACAGAAAACATTTTTTATCATAGCCACATTACTGCTGCTTGCCGCAGCATTTTATTTTTATATTTCTCTCCCTTATACAAAACGCTTCACCGCCTTCCGCATCTGTACGATCCTTGTGGCGGCCGGAGGGATCGGAAATATGATCGACCGCGTCCGCAATAACTATGTAACAGATTTTTTCTATTTTGAACTGATTGATTTTCCAGTTTTTAATGTGGCAGATATTTATGTCGTATTGGCAATGTGCCTGTTCTGCTATCTGGCATTTTTCTATTTTAAAGAAGAAGACTACCAGTATTTTACTTTCCGTAAAAAACGAACAGCGCATAACTTGAACGAACAGGAGTAAACGCATGGAAGAAAAGTGTTATATAGCATCAGAGAATGATCTGGTGCGAATTGATAAGTTTTTATCTGAAAAACTTCCTGATCTTTCACGTTCATATTTACAGAAGCTGATCAAAGAAAAGGAAGTTCTTGTAAATGGAAAACCTGTGAAAGCAAACTATAAGATCTCTGCAGGGGAGCAGATTTCTGTCTGTATTCCTGAATTGAAAGAGCCGGATATCCTCCCGGAAGACATACCGCTTCATATTCTCTATGAAGATGAAGATATTCTTGTGGTCAACAAACCGAAGGGGATGGTCGTCCATCCTTCTGCAGGACATTACAGCGGTACGTTAGTCAATGCACTGATGTTTCACTGTAAAGATCAGCTGTCTGGGATCAATGGAGTGATGCGCCCGGGAATCGTACACCGCATTGATATGGATACGACAGGTTCTCTGATCGTCTGTAAAAATGATTTTGCACATCAGTCGCTGGCAGAACAGTTAAAAGAACATACAATTACGAGAAAATATCATGCAATCGTTCATGGAATTCTGAAAGAAGACAGCGGGACGATCGATGCCCCGATCGGAAGGCATCCGACAGAACGGAAAAAAATGAGTGTAAACTACAAAAATGGAAAGCGTGCCGTTACACATTACAGAGTTTTGCAAAGATTTGAAAAGTATACTTATGTGGAATGTCAGCTTGAAACCGGAAGAACCCATCAGATCCGAGTGCATATGGCAAGTCTCAGACATCCGCTTCTCGGGGATGCCGTTTATGGGCCGGCAAAGTGCCCAATGCACCTGCAGGGGCAAACACTTCATGCAAAAATACTTGGGATCACACATCCGCGGACTGGGAAGTACATGGAATTTGATGCAGAATTGCCAGATTATTTCAAACACCTTATTGAAATTTTGTAAAGTTGTGTACATTTCTGTTGATTTGATGTATAATACATTATATATCAAATCTGGTCTTCAGATGGATTTACATAAAGGAGCGTGACAGTTATGACAAAAACAAACACCATTATTACAATCGGACGGCAATTCGGAAGCGGTGGACATGAAATAGGAACAAAGCTTGCTGAATCCTATGGAATCAAACTGTATGACAAAGAGATGCTTGCAGTTGCAGCAAAGGAAAGCGGTATCTGTAAAGAGTTATTTGAAACACATGACGAAAAACCTACGAGCAGCTTTTTATATTCTCTTGTCATGGATACCTATTCTATGGGATATCCTGCAGGCGGGTATTCTGATATGCCATTAAACCATAAAGTTTTTCTTGCACAATTTGACGCGATCAAGAAGATTGCTGATCAGGGACCTTGTGTTTTAGTCGGACGATGTGCAGATTACGCGTTGGAAGAATATGATAACTGTGTAAATGTATTTATCCATGCAGATCTGGATGCAAGGATCCGGAGGGTTGCAAGACTTTATGATCTGACAGATGCAAAAGCAAAAGATATGATCCTGAGAACAGATAAAAAACGTGCAAATTACTATAACTATTATTCGAACAAGAGATGGTCTGATGCAGAAAGCTATGATTTATGCATTTCCAGTTCAGATCTTGGAATAGATGGTACGGTTGAGATGATCCAGTCTTATGTGGCGACAAGAGAAGCATTGAAGAAGGTGCCTCAGTTATAGAAAAACAGAGAAAATGATAATAGAAATCGGCAGAATCTTGTATCATGCAAGATTCTGCCGATTTCTTAATCCGGTCACTTAACGTTTTTGCAGCGTTCTTTCCGGCCATCCAGAGATATTTCCATTTAAGATTGCAGTAAACATACGCTCTTTTGCTCCCTGATGTTCCTGATTCAGCTGTTTTACCAGTTCTTTTGCATATTGTCTTTTTGTGTGTCCGTCAACCGGGCATTTACTTTTGACAACCGGAAGATCATATTTGTTTTTAAAACCAATGACATCCATTTCATCTACAAACATCATCGGCCGGATCACAGTCAGATCCATTCGGTCCAGATAAGTTTTTGGCGAGAAGGAATGAAAGCGTCCTTCAAAAATAAGGGAGAGAAGCATTGTTTCAATGATATCATCTTTGTGATGTGCATAGGCAACTTTGTTGCAGCCCATTTCTTTCACTGCATCGTTTAGCGCACCTTTTCGCATTTTGGCACACAGAGAGCATGGATTGGATTCCTTGCGTTCTTCGAACAGAATATGAGCAATATCTGTACGGACAATTTTATAAGGGACATCTAAACTTGCACATAATTCTTCGATCGGTTCCAGATGAAATTCTTCATATCCAAGATCAACAGTAATCGCGCTTAATTCAAATTTTTTCGGGTAGAAACGTTTCAGCCCATGGAGCGCATAAAGAAGCGTCAGACTGTCTTTTCCACCGGAAATCCCGACAGCAATGTGATCCCCTTCCTCGATCATCTGATATTCATCCACGGCTTTTCTTGTATAACTTAACAGTTGCTGTAATTTCATATCCATAGTCCTTTCTGATCTTTTTGACAACTTTCTTCATTATCTTATCGGATTTCCTTTTTCCTGACAAGAGAAAACTTGATTATTTTCGAAAAAGAAGCTAAGATAAAAGGAAACAGTTATAAAAAATGGGAGGGAAAATTTATGAAATTCGTGATACAGCGTGTATTAGAATCTTCTGTCTCCGTAGATGGAGACACGATCGGAAAAATTGGGAAAGGATATATGGTACTGATCGGAGTCGGAAATGAAGATACTACGGCAGTTGCAGATAAGATGATAAAAAAGATGATCGGACTTCGGATTTTTGAGGATGAGCATGGAAAGACAAATCTTTCACTTGCCGATGTTGCCGGAGAACTTTTGTTGATTTCTCAGTTTACACTCTATGCAAACTGTAAAAAAGGCAACCGCCCAAGTTTTATCGAGGCCGGAGCGCCGGATCATGCTGAACAGTTGTATGAATACATTATTGCAGAGTGCAGAAAGCAGGTTCCCGTAGTAGAACGCGGAAAGTTTGGAGCAGACATGAAAGTCCAGCTGATCAATGACGGCCCGTTTACAATTATACTTGATTCAGAAACATTGTAAGTTTCATTTTTAGCAGTGAAAATGATGAGGGAAGAAAAAACACAGCACATAGCGTTCTGTGAGGCGCAAAGCCATACCGAAGAGCCTTTTTCAGAAGAGATCAGACAGAAATATGGAATCATCCTTCCTCAGGATTATGAAAATGCGCGCGGACTGGCAAAGCTTGCAGCTGCGAAAAAAACAGCGCAGGAAAGCAGTTTCTGCCGGCTTCCGTTTGGGCATACTGCGGAGGCGGAAGCATTTGGAGGACAAATCCGATACAATGGCGAAATGCCACCGTATATTTCATCCTATTGCTGCCGTTCGCTGGAAGAGATCCTAAAACTTCCGGAAGTGGATTTTACAAAGGGCAGGCTCCATGAGATACTGAATGCCTGCAGGCAGTTGAAGGAAGAAGGATATCCGGTACTGTTAGAACTATCCGGTCCATTTACGATCTTAAATGGTCTGCTTCCAACGGAAACACTTTTGCGCGCGGTCAGAAAAGAACCGGTGCAGTTTGCACAGGCATGGAAGAAGATGTCGATGTTTCTCCTTGCGTACTTAGAAAGAATCCTGGAATATCGGGTTGATATAGTCAGTTATGCAGATCCTCTGGCCGGGGCAGATATCCTGGGACCAAAACGTGCTGCAGACTTTGCAGGAGCATTTGTATATCCATTTTTAAAACAGGCCGAAGCTCAGACAAGCAAACGCGCGCTGATCCTGCTGTGCCCAAAGATCAGTGATTCCCTGGTGAATGCAGGAGTGGCTGTGTTTCAAGAAAGAAATTTTAAACGAACACTTTCTTATGGGGAGGCTTACTTAAATTCTGTCGGTAAAATCCAGTTTGCAGGAGAGATCTGCAGCAAAAAGGAGAAGCAGCCGTTAAAAAATGGAAGCATGAAAGAACTAAAACTTTTATAAGAGAGGGATTACTATGGGAAAGACAAAGGAAGAATTATTAGAAAAACTGGCAGAAGCAGTTTTTGAAATGGAAGAGGAGGAGGCTGTTGAGATCGCCAGAGAATATCTTGCGGAAGGTTATCCGGCATTTGACGGTATCATGCTTGGACTAGTAGAGGGAATGAACCGTGCAAGTGTACTATTCGATGAAGAAGAATATTTTGTCACAGATATTTTGTTATGTTCGGATGCGATGTATGCAGGTCTGGAGGTGTTAAAACCTTATCTTCAGGAAGAAAGCAAGGGAGAGAAGCGGGTTGGCATTATTGGTGTTGTAGAGGGTGACACCCATGATATCGGGAAGAACCTTGTGAAAATCATGCTGGAAACAGCAGGATTCGATATGATCGATCTTGGAAGAGATGTCGCTCCGGAGCAATTTGTAGCCGCAGCAAAAGAATTTGATGCAGAGTTTGTCTGCATGTCTACACTGATGACAACAACGATGAGCGTCATGGAA
>CAUWEA010000067.1:0-16336 GCA_963557735.1 uncultured Faecalimonas sp.
AATATTTTTTTACTGCCGTATTTGATCGGTGTAAACGGGATCTGGCTTGCGGTTCCGGCAGCAGAGTGTATGACGCTGTTTTTGTCCTGCGGTTATTTTTGGACAAAAAGAAAGAAATACCATTATCTGTAAAGCGGACCTGAGATAAAATTTCAGTGAAGAAAACAGAATTCATAAAAGACCTTCTGTCCCTGCAGGAAAAGCTCTTTACAAACGGAGCGGAGATTTCCTGCGGGGGCAGAAGGTCTTTTTTGGTTAGACAGCGTTTGAAGGAATAGATACCTCTTTGGCTGTAAATGCCCGGAAGATCTGAATGATCGACAGATGCAGATATGGCAGATATTCATCGATCGTCACTGGTTCCTCAAAAAGGATGCAGTTGTAGCAGGTTGCATTGACCAGCTCGATGATCGTAAAAAGCATTAGCTCAGGGTCTTTGCAGTGAATATGGTTTTTCTCCAGCATCCGCAGATAGTAGTCATAAAATTTCTCAGACTCTTCTGGGACATTGCTTGAAAAAGCGGTGCGAAAGATTCCCCAGAAAAGATTTTTTGCGAGAAACTGAAGCAGGGAGTGATCCTTCTTCAGACGCTCAATGATATAATCTGCAACGAAAAGCAGTTCCTGCTCAAATCCGGTGACTGAATGGCTGACAAGCGCCTCGTAGGCATCGCAGAAGAGCTGTCCGGCCTTGTAGACGATCAGCTTGTCGCGCAGATCATACTTGTCCTTAAAATATAGATAGAACGTACCTTTCGCAAGTCCGGCCCGGCTGACAATGTCAGAAATCGTCGTCTTTGCGAAGCCCTTATCGGTGAACAGTTCAAATGCATTCTGAAGGAGTGCATTTTTTTTAACTTTTTTATTTGTTTCTAATTTTCCCACTCTGATCCCTCCAAATCTCTTGTTAATATGTATTATTTACGATTCGGAAGAGAAAGTCAAGTTGCAAAAATGACCAATTTTCATTTTTAGTATTGACTATTGGTCATTTTTGAATATAATAAAGCTGTAAAGAAAAAAAGAAAAAAGTCAGGAGATGATTAGAGTGGTCAAAGTTGGTAAATGGATTGCCAGACACCGGATATTTATTTTATTGGTAAGTATCCTGCTGCTTGTTCCTGCGGCGATCGGGAAAGCAGAGACAAAGATCAATTATGACCTGCTCAGTTACCTTCCAGGTGATCTGGAAACAGTAGAGGGGCAGGATATCCTTGTGGACGAATATGGGATGGGTGCATTCTCCATGGTCGTCGTTGAAGGGATGGAATTAAAAGACGTACAGAAATTAGAGCAAAAGTTCAGTGAAGTGGAACATGTAAAGGATGTTCTGTGGTATGACGATGTGGCGGACATCAGTCTCCCGGTTGAGATGATCCCGGAGGATCTGCGGGAAGCATTTTTTAACGGAGACGCAACGATGATGCTGGCGCTGTTTGACAATACGACATCTTCCGATGAGGCGATGGAGGCGGTTACAAATATGAGAAAGATCGCGGATAAGCAGTGCTTCATCAGTGGTATGACGGGAATTGTCACAGATATTAAAAATATTTCTCTGCAGGAACTTCCAATCTATGTTGTGATCGCAACACTGCTTTCCTTCCTTGTATTGGAACTGACGGGAACATCTTTCCTTGTTCCGGTATTCTTTCTGATCAGTATCGGCGCGGCGATTTTGTACAATCTGGGAAGTAATATTTTCCTCGGGGAAATTTCCTATATTACAGAGGCGCTGACTGCAGTGCTGCAGCTTGGAGTCACGATGGATTATTCTATTTTCCTTTTGAACAGTTATGAGGAAAATAAACTGAGATTCCCGGGAGAGAAAGAACGTGCGATGGGGCATGCAATCGCAAATACATTTAAGTCTGTTGTCGGAAGTTCTGTCACGACAGTAGCGGGATTTATGGCACTTTGCTTTATGACATTTGCCCTCGGAAAAGACCTCGGGATCGTTATGGCAAAAGGGGTAGTCATCGGCGTACTTTGCTGTGTAACTTTGCTGCCATCTCTGATACTGATTTTTGATAAAGCGATCGAAAAGACAAAACACAGACCGCTGATCAAGAGCATTGACAAGCCGTCTGCATTTATTACGAAGCATTACCGTCTGTGGCTTGTTCTGTTTGCAGTGCTGCTGTTGCCTGCAGTTTATGGAAACAATCACACGAAGATCTACTATAATATTGCACAGTCACTGCCAGATACGCTGCCGGCCAATGTCGCAAATAAGAAGCTGGTAGATGATTTCAAGATGAGCAACATGCATATGATCCTGATGCAGAAAGATATGGATGCAAAGGAAAAACGAAAAATGCTGGAAGAGATCGATGAGGTCGAGGGAGTAAAATGGAGTCTTGGAATGAACACTTTGTTTGGACCGACGATCCCGGAATCGATGATCCCGGATGATATGAGGAAGATGCTTCAGAGCGACAATTATGAACTGGCATTTATCTGTTCCGAATATGAGTCTGCAACAGACGAAGTCAATGAGCAGATCAAAGAGATCGATCAGATTGTAAAAGATCACTCCAAAGGTGCGATGGTCATCGGGGAAGCTCCTCTGATGAAAGATTTGCAGGATGTCACAGATATTGACCTGAAGACAGTCAATGCAATTTCGATTCTCGCTATTTTCATCATTATTATGATCGTGTTTAAGTCAGTCTCACTTCCGGTCATTCTTGTGGCAGTCATCGAGTTCGCGATCTTTGTCAATATGGCGATTCCATATTACCAGGGAACAAGCCTTCCGTTTGTGGCAAGTATCGTTATCGGTACGATCCAGTTAGGAGCGACGGTAGATTATGCGATCCTGATGACAAGCCGTTATCAGAAAGAGCGCCGAAAAGGAAAAGATAAGAAGGAAGCGATCTCAATCGCGCACAGAGCGAGCATGCTCTCTATTATCAGCAGTGGATTCAGTTTCTTTGCGGCAACGTTTGGCGTGGCACTTTATTCGAAAGTAGATATGATCGGATCAATCTGTACACTGCTCGCAAGAGGTGCGCTGATCAGTATGTTTGTAGTGATTTTAATCTTACCGGCGATGTTTATGATCTTTGATAAATTGATCTGCAAAACGTCCGTAGGATTTCTTGGAAAGAAAACCGCAGAAGGGAGTAATTAGATATGAATAGAAATAAAGTAAAAACAAATACAAACCGGAAGATGGATCTGAAAAAGAAAATGACTGCAGGGCTTGCAGTCAGCATGGCGGGTCTGATGGGAACGATGCCGGTCTTTGCGGCAGATCCGGCAGATCAGCGGGTGTCAAAAGATGAGACAGTGTATGTCAACGCAGATGCAAGCGGAACTGAGCAGGAGATCACAGTGTCCAACTGGCTGAAAAATGCAGGTACGCAGAAAAATTTAAAAGATGAGACCGAACTGGAAAATGTCAAAAATGTGAAGGGCGATGAGACTTTTGAGGAAAGCGGAGATGCGATCACATGGCAGACCAACGGGGCTGATATCTATTATCAGGGAACAACTGAAAAGCAGCTGCCGGTATCGATGAAGATGACCTATTCTCTTGACGGGAAAGAGATGAGCCCGGAAGAACTGAAAGGACAGAGCGGACATTTGAAAATCCGGATCGACTATAAGAATCATGCGAAAAAGACTGTGAAAGTAGACGGAAAGAAGCAGGATGTCTATAGTCCGTTTGTAATGGTAACCGGGCTGATCCTGCCGGATGAGACCTTTTCCAATGTTGTGATCGACAATGGAAAGGTAATCTCTGATGGACAAAAGAACATGGTCATGGGGATTGCGATGCCGGGACTGAAAGAAAGTCTTGGATTAAACAGTGAAGATTTCAAGGAAGTATCCGATGATATCCAGCTGCCGGAAAGTGTGGAGATCACAGCTGATGTGACAGATTTTAAAATGGGCGCCACGTTTACGATCGCACTGTCAGATCTTCTGGACGATATGGACTGGAAAAATGTGACTGATTTTGATACATTAAAAAATTCTTTAAATGACCTGGAAGATGCGGCACTTCAGCTGGTAGACGGTTCTTCCCAGCTATCGGAAGGAGCAGAGACGCTTGGATCCAGCTATGAAGCGTTCGATCAGGGAGTTCAGACATTAAAAGACGGTATCAACACACTTCAAAGTGGTGCGGGGGAACTGAAAAACGGTGTCGACAGTTACACAGAAGGCGCAGATCAGTTAAATGCAGGCATCCAGCGGTACCTCGGCGCAGACGGGGAACTGAATGTGAAAGTGACAGAGTATGTAAATGGTGTTAACAAAGTTGTAAAAGGGGTAGAAGATTACACGGCAGGCGCTTCGCAGCTCTCAGAAGGGATCACATCATACATTGGCGGTGAACAGCAGCTGGCAGCAGGTGCAGCACAGCTGACCGCATTAAAAGACGGACTGACACAGACGAAAGATGCAGTCGGACAGCTTTACGCGGCGATTGACGGAACAGGAGAAAATGATATCCAGGCAGCTTCCGGGAAACTGGCAGAGGGAACCCAGAAATTAAAAGATGCGGTAGATGGTATGAATGGGCTGCTTGCACAGGTGGATACGATGACCGCAGCCGGACAGCAGCTGATCACGCAGACAGAAGGACTTTCTCAGGTTATGCAGAACCAGATCGCAGTTCCGGTTCAGGAAATGATGGCAGACGGTCAGAAACGGATGGAGATCCTGGGAGCTGTCACAGCACAGCTGGAGACAGTAAGCGCAGACAGTGAAGCTGCTCTTTCCCAGGCAAAAGAAGCAGCGGTCAACGAAGTCAATGCACAGATCGCAGAGCGAAACAGCCAGATTGCAGCGGTAAATAATAAAGCGTCAGCAGCAAACGCACAAGTAGAAGCGGCAAAAGCACAGATCAGCAGCCAGATCGCAGCAGCTGAGGCAAATGGAGATGCAGAACTTGCAGCGTCTCTGCAAGGTGCGCTCGCAGCTGTCTCCGGAATTTCCGTAGATGCAGGGATTTCAGAGCTGGCGCCGGTCGCAGTACCTGACACCGCTGTAAAGGCAGGAAACGTCGATGTCAGTCAGCTGAAAACACTGCTTGAAAATATGCAGAAATCCTTTGGCGAGGTAGAAGGAACCGTCAGAAATCTGATGCCGCAGCTGGCAGAGATGCAGAAGAAAATGGATCAGATCACTGCAATGAAGGATCAGATCCCGGCGGGGATGACAGACCAGTTAAAGGACAGCGTGACTGCACTGAATACGGGAATGCAGGGACTGCATGCAGCGATCGGAAGCTATGCTGACAATGTGAAGAAATTACAGGATGGGATGGCAGTGACTGTGCCGGATGCCTCTCAGGGAATCGACCAGCTGAATGCAGGATTTGCACAGCTTGGCGCAGCAAATGATGCCCTGCTTCAAGGTGCGGCAAAACTGCAGCAAAATACGCCGTCGCTGGTATCCGGAGTACAGACACTGGCAGGAGGAACGACTGAACTGAGCGGCGGTCTGAACCAGCTTGGAACACAGCTTTCTTCCGGCGGCGCGCTTCTTGCAGGAAACAGCCAGGCGCTCAGAGACGGTGTAAACACACTTGTAGCAGGAAGCAGCCAGCTTTCTTCCGGCGGCAGTACGCTTGCCTCTGCAAGCGGGGAAGTCAAGAGCGGAATCGCACAGCTTTCTGACGGGGCTTCCCAGTTAAAAGACGGCGCAGAGAAATTCAATGAAGAAGGGATCAAAAAGCTGCAGAAGACAGTGGAAGATGCATTGGAGAAGATCCTCGATAAAGTGGACGCACTGACATCGGAAGAATGTGCTTACGACACGTACAGCGGAAAAGCAGATAACATGGATGGAAATGTAAAATTTATCATCGAGACAGATGCGATCGAATAAGAGCGTACAGCTCAACGCAGAAAGAAAAGGAACAAAACTTCGAGGAAGTGGAGTTCCTTTTCTTTTTACAATATATTGAAATTTGCTTTTTGCGTTGTTACAATAGAGATACTGTCCGCAGGACACAATAGAGAAAGACAATTCGGACAGAGTTGTCTCGAAGCAGAAGGGAAAATGAAATGTCAACAGAATTAGAGAAATATTATAATAAATTTTGCGAGGAAAAACGCCTGACGAGAAGACATGGGAAGGTGGAATATATTACTTCAATGAAATACATCCATAAATACCTGGAAGGAAAAGAGGGGGCGAAGATTCTGGATGTGGGAGCCGGAACCGGAAGGTATTCGGTGCAGCTTGCAGAGGAAGGGTACGACGTGACCGCAGTGGAACTTGTCAGATACAACCTCGGGATTTTAAAATCAAAAGGAAGCAGTGTGAAGGCTTACCAGGGGACTGCGCTGAATCTGTCGCGGTTTGAGGCGGATTCTTTTGATATGGTGCTTGTGTTCGGCCCGATGTATCATCTGTACACGATGGAAGATAAGATCAAAGCGCTCGTGGAGGCAAAGCGCGTGGTGAAACCGGACGGAGTGGTACTGGTCTCCTACTGCATGAATGAATACAGTATCCTGACTTATGGATTTAAAGAAGGGCATATCCGGGAGAGCATTGCCTCCGGAAAGGTCAACGAAGCGTTTCATGTGCAGGCAGAGCCGGAGGATCTGTATGATTATGTGCGGCTGGAAGATATCTCCGCGATCAATGCAGGGGCCGGTATGAAGCGGATTGAGATCATTGCCGCAGACGGACCGGCAAATTATATGCGGCAGATTTTAAATGCAATGGATGAGGAGACCTACCAGACGTTTATTGAATATCACTTAAAGACGTGTGAACGTCCAGAATTACTGGGGGCGAGCGCGCATACACTTGATATTTTACAGATTGGGAAAGAAGGGGATTGGACAGCGTAGATGAAAGAAGAGGTAAAAAAAGACGGAAAACTATTTTTGGCGGAAGTATCAGAGAAACTTCAGGAGAGGCTTTTTAAACTTGCCGAAACACTTCTTGCAGGACAGCAGGAAATCGAGAACATGCATACCTATTACTGGGAGAACTATACGGAGATGGACCAGTACGGATATGAAGATTTTGACAATCAGCAGGCGCTGCTGCATCAGATCAACGCGAACAATGAGGCACAGCTTTTGTACCAGCGTTTTCAGAAGATGTCGGACGCTCCGTTTTTTGGCAGAGTGGATTTTGCCTACGATGGCGAGGAGGATGCGGAAGTGTTCTACATCGGTATCGGAAATTTTGCCGAGCGCACCGGAGCAGTTCCGTTAATCTATGACTGGAGAGCTCCCGTAAGCGGACTGTTTTATGACTATGACAAGGGTCCGGCTTCCTATGAAGCGCCGGGCGGAACGATGGAAGGTCAGATCGAGGCAAAATGGCAGTACAAGATCCAGAATGGAAAGATGATCTACGGATTCGAGAGCGATGTAAAGATTGATGATGACATTTTAAAGCAGGAGCTTGGGCAGAACGGGGACGTGCAGTTGAAAAATATAGTCCGCACGATCCAAAGGGAGCAAAACGATATTATCCGCAATACGAAAGATAAGATTTTAGTCATCCAGGGAGCGGCGGGTAGTGGGAAGACTTCGGTGGCATTGCACCGGATCGCCTATCTGCTGTACCATGACAGAGAACACTTGAAATCATCCAATATTCTCGTATTGTCTCCAAACGGTGTATTTTCAGATTATATCTCCCATATTTTGCCGGAACTTGGGGAGGAGAATATCCGGGAGATGAGCTTTGACCTGTTTGCTTATCAGGAATTGAAAGGAATTGTCCCGGATTGTGAGGACCGTTATCATCAGATCGAACGGCAGATGGAGAGAATGACGGAAGAAGAGCAGTCCCGCTATGAATTTAAGCAGTCGCAGGCATATATCGGGGCAGTGGAAGGATTTCTTGCGGGGCTGGAGGAAGATCTTGTGGAGCTGAAGGATTTTGAGTGGCGCCGGATGAAAAAGACAGAGGAAGAACTGATTGAGCTGTTCTACTTTAAATTTCAGGAAATTCCGCTTCTGGAGCGAATGTATGCGGTCATGGATTATGTGGTAGATGAGTTTGAGACACTGTATGGCAGAGATCTAAAGGAAGAAGAGTTGGAGGCAGTGCGTGAGAAATTTGACCGGATGTATGTGACAAGAGATGTCTACCAGATCTATAACTGGTTTTTGGAAGAAAACGGGTTGGAAACGCTTCCGGATGTACCTTATGAGAGCCGCATGCTTTCCTATGAAGACGTATTTCCGATGCTGTATCTGAAATACCGGTTAAGCGGAAAGGCAAAGCATAAGCAGATCAAGCATCTGGTCATCGATGAGATGCAGGATTATTCGTATCTTCAGTATGCTGTTTTGGAGACATTGTTTTCGTGCAGGATGACGATCCTGGGAGACCGGGCGCAGACGATGGATGGAAAGATCCAGGATGTCCTGACATTTCTCCCGAAGATTTTCGGAAAAGAGATCCGCACGATCGTGATGAATAAAAGCTATCGAAATACAATCGAAATCGCCCGTTACGCAGAACAGATCACGAATGTGACCGGGTTGGAATTCCTTGAGCGTCATGGGAAAGCGGTGGAAGAAAAAACAGTTTCAGGCATTGCAGATGCACTTTGTGAGATTGAGGAACAGCTGCATGTAAGAAAAAAGAGTTCCATGAAAGAAAATCACTGTCCGGAAGCAGCAGATCACAGTTTTGGTCAGCAGGATCCTGCCGGGGAGTCTTTTGAGACGGCGGCAGTCCTGCTTCGGACAGAGGCAGAAGCAAGAGCGGTCTATGAACGTCTGAAAGCACAACGGAAAGATGTACATTATATCGACCGGGACAGCAGTCATTTTGAAAAAGGAGTGACTGTCACAACATTTTATCTGGCAAAGGGACTGGAATTTGACCAGGTATTTGTGCTGCGAAACCGGACGGAAAGCGCCTTTGAGCGGCAGGCAGACTATATCTGTGCGACAAGGGCATTGCATGAACTTTATATGTATCAGTTAGAAAACAACGAACATGTCCAGGACAGCGCAAAGACAAGCTTTTCGCGGCCGGACTGTCCGGAACAAGAATGGGAGAGAAACAATGAGAAGAGAAATTGATCTGAAAGAAATATCAGATGGACGACTTTATACAGAAAATGATCTGGTAAAAGCAGGGTGCGGTGACTGTCAGGGCTGTTCTGCCTGCTGCCGGGGCATGGGCACTTCGATCGTGCTGGATCCGTTAGATATCTTTCGGCTGACAACAGAGTTGGATCTGACTTTTGAGCAGCTGCTGGAGAGGTATGTGGAGCTAAATATTGTGGATGGCGTGATCCTTCCAAATTTAAAGATGACTGGAAAAGCAGAGGCGTGCGCATTTCTCAATGCAGAAGGGCGATGTTCAATCCACCCGTATCGCCCGGGCATCTGCCGGTTGTTTCCGCTTGGCAGATATTATGAAGACCATCATTTTCAGTATTTTCTGCAAGTGCATGAGTGTCCGAGAGAACCGAAGACGAAGGTGAAAGTAAAGAAGTGGATCGACACGCCGGAATTGAAGAAAAATGAGCAGTTCATCAATGCATGGCATGACTTTATACTGGAGATGCAGGACAGACTTCGGAAACTGGGAGATGACAAGATGAGCCGGGAGAGCAATCTCTACCTCCTGCAGGAATTTTTTGTGACGCCGTATGAAAAGGATCGTTCCTTTTACGACCAGTTTGCAGAACGGCTTGCGAGGGCAAAGAAGGTGTTCCGGTAGCAAAATTTTCAGGAGAGAATCATTGCATTTGAGACCACCTTGGGAAAGAATGTTTTTAACAGCATAATTGATACAAAGATGAGAAAAGAAAGGAGATACAGAGGAAATGGATTATCAGATCAGAAAGGCGAAGCAGTCAGACCTTGCTTCACTTGCTGCAGTGGAGGCATGCTGTTTCCCGGCAAGCGAGGCAGCTTCCGAGGAGGCGATCGAAAAGCGTCTGAAGGCATTTGGAGACTGCTTCTTTGTGGCGGAGACCATGCAGGGAGAAGTGATCGGTTTTATCAACGGCTGTGTGACAGACCGGATGACCATCTGTGATGAGATGTTTGCAGATGTATCATATCATAAACCGGAAGGAGCCTATCAGTCTGTGTTTGGACTGGATGTGCTTCCACAGTATCAACGAAGAGGAATCGCGGCAGATCTTATGGGACATCTGATCGCAGATGCGTGGAAACGAGGAAAGAAAGGACTGATCCTGACGTGCAAGGACCGGTTGATCCCATATTACGAACGGTTTGGTTACCGGAATCTTGGAAAGTCCCAGTCGGTTCACGGAGGAGCTGTCTGGTATGACATGCTTTTAGAAAGAGGTGAGGCGGTTGATTAAGACGTATGTGGCTTTTGACCTTGAGACGACAGGACTCAGTGAGGAGACGGACAGCATTATTGAGATAGGTGCAGTCAAAGTGACGGACGGCAAGGTGACCAACCGCTTCATGGAATTTTTAAAGCCGGCGGAAGAAATCTCGCCGATGATCACGCAGATCACCGGGATCACGAACGAGATGGTGGCGCATGCGAGAAATACGAAAGAAGTCATTGATGACTTTATGGATTTCTGTGGGGAAGATGTGCTGCTCGGACACAATATTCTGTTTGACTATAAATTTATGAAACGGTATGCCGGCAAGTATCAGCATTCCTTTGAACGAAAGGGGATCGATACTTTAAAGATTGCAAGAAAAGTACATAAGGATCTGGAGTCAAGAAGTCTGGAAGCGCTCTGCGCCCACTATCAGATCAAAAATGATGCGGCGCACCGGGCATATCACGACGCACTTGCAACTGCGAAGCTGTATCATTGTCTCGGACATTATTTCGAGGAGAAGGAACCTAAATTGTTTGTTCCGGAACAGCTTTTCTATCAGCCTCGAAAGGAACAGCCGGCGACAGAGAAGCAGAAACGGTATCTGGAGAAGCTGTGTGGCTGGCATCGGATCGCAGTGCCGGAAGATCTGGAAGTAATGACAAGAAGCGAGGCATCCAGATTTATTGACCGGGTGATTGCAAAGAGCGGGCGGATGGATCGCGAGTAAGAAATTCTGTATTTGATATTGATTTTTCGGACATGATTTTATACAATGAAGGCAGATGATAATTGCAGGAAAATAATTGGTAAAAACATTATTTTTCTGACAAAATAACTGCAATACTTCCTTCGGACGGGAAGCGCATGGATAAAAGGAGGAAAACGTATGATTCGTGAAATCATGGATTACATTTCATCTTGTGATGAGGCAGTGGGAAAAGCTCTGTATGCAGAGTATCACAGACAGCAGCGGAATCTGGAACTGATCGCGTCTGAAAACATCGTATCTCCGGCAGTGATGCTGGCGATGGGAACGGTTCCGACGAACAAATATGCAGAAGGATATCCGGCAAAACGGTATTATGGCGGCTGTGAGGAGATCGACGTGTTAGAAGAACTTGCGATCGAGCGGGCGAAGAAGCTGTTTGGCGCGGAACATGCATGTGTGCAGCCGCATTCCGGCGCAAGTGCGAACCTTGCAGTGTATCAGGCATTTCTGGAACCGGGGGATACGGTGATGGGAATGAATCTTGCACACGGCGGCCATCTGACGCACGGCTCTCCGGTCAATATTTCCGGACGTCTGTATCATTTCATCCCGTACAATGTCAATGCAGATGGCGTACTGGATTATGATGAGATCCGACAGCTCGCGCTGGAGCACCGCCCGAAGATGATCGTGGCCGGAGCTTCCGCGTATCCGAGAGAGATCCGCTTTGATCTGTTTGCAGACATCGCAAAGGAAGTCGGAGCTTATCTCTTTGTGGATATGGCACACATCGCAGGGCTTGTTGCGGCGGGGCTTCATCAGAATCCGGTGCTCTACGCAGATGTGGTGTCGACTACGACACATAAGACGCTGCGGGGACCGCGCGGCGGCATGATCCTCTGTAAAAAGGAGTACGCAAAACAGATCGACAAAGCAATCTTTCCGGGAACGCAGGGAGGACCTCTGATGCATGTGATCGCAGCGAAGGCAGTCTGCTTCGGGGAGGCGTTAAAGCCGGAATTTAAGACCTATCAGGAGCAGGTGGTAAAAAATGCAAAAGCGCTTGCGGGTGCGCTGATAGAAGAGGGATTTCATCTCGTGAGCAACGGAACAGACAATCATCTGATGCTTGTAGATCTGCAAAATATGAACATTACGGGGAAGGAACTGCAGAACCGGCTCGATGAAGTATACATCACCGTCAATAAAAACGCAGTGCCAAATGATCCGGCCAGTCCGTTTGTGACAAGCGGTATCCGTGTCGGAACACCGGCTGTCACTACAAGAGGACTGAAGGAAGCGGATATGAAGACAATCAGCCATCTGATCAAACTGGCAGTGACAGAGTTTGATACAAAGGCAGATGAAATCCGTGCAGCAGTCAATGAGATCTGCGGACGTTATCCGATCTATGAATAACGAATAATTTACTTTGCCATACATATACTTAAGATAAAAAGTATGTGTATGGCATTTCCTATGAGTCGAGAACATGAAAAAGGAACATTCAAATATAAAATGGCAGAAGCGGCAAATCTTCCAAAGGATCTGGCGCTTGGACTTCCGGTTGTGCATGTGACCGGAAAGACAGAAGTGTGCATTGAGAATTACCGCGGGATTCTGGAATATACAGATTCACTTGTGCGGGTACAGACAAAGTGCGGGCAGATCCGTTTTACCGGGAAACATCTTCAGATCGAGTATTATATGAACGATGAGATGAAGATCACCGGGAGGATCACGGCGATGGAATACGTGTGAGAAAGCAGACTGTCCCTTTTGGTCGGAATCAGTTAGAAAATAGTTGCAGGAGGGTCCTATGTTTGTTTTGCTCATGCGTTATCTGAAAGGCTACCTGAAAATCTGTGTGACCAGCACCTCCCCCGAACGGTTCTTAAACTTGTGCAGGAATCGCGGGATCCTTCTGTGGGGTCTGTCCCCGAAAGGAAGAGACTATGAGATGTGCATCAGCGTCAGCGGATTCCGGAAGCTAAAACCAGTCTTAAAAAAGACAAAGACAAAAGTTGTGATCAAGGAACGGTTTGGACTGCCGTTCTTTTTCCATAAATACCGGAAACGGAAAATGTTTTTCTGTGGTGCGGCCGGATGCGCGGTGGTCGTATATCTGCTTTCGCTGTTTATCTGGAACATCCACATTGATGGAAACCAGACGAGAACAGATGAAACGATTCTTGCTTTTTTAGAAGAAAAGCATACGGTACACGGGATGTTGCGAAAAGATGTGGACTGCGAACAGATTGTCAAAGATATCCGGCAGCAGTTTGACGATATTATCTGGGTGTCCGCGTATGTGAAGGGAACAAGACTGATGATCCAGGTAAAGGAAAACAGCGATACGGTCACAATGCCAGCCACAGAAATGGAGAAGCCCTCCGATATTGTCGCAGATAAGGACGGGGTTGTGACCGAGATCATTACACGGAAAGGAGTGCCGCTTGTCCATGCCGGAGATGAGGTGAAAAAGGGAGACCTGCTTGTCTCCGGCAGGGTCGAAGTGTTAAATGACAGCAAGGAAGTGACCGGATATCAGTATCAGACGGCAGATGCAGATATTTTTGTCCAGACGGTCTGCCCATATGAAGAAACAATGGAACGCTCCTATAAAGAAAAGATTTATACAGAAAAAGAAAGACAGAAATATTATCTGCAGCTTTCTAACACAAAATTTTCGGTTGGCACGACAAAAAATCAGTACTCGCATGCCGAACGGCATACGAAAGAGTACCGTTGGAAACTGGGAGAGCATTTTGAACTTCCGGTTTCTCATGGAACAGAACTTGTCCGGGAGTATCGTCTGCAGAAGAAACTATATCAAAAAGAAGAAGTGCAGGCGATACTCAGTGAAAATTTTCACAGATTCTGTGAGGAATTGGAGAAAAAGGGGGTTCAAATTCTTGAAAATAATGTTAAAATACACATAGGTCAAAATCTTGCCGCTGCAAAGGGAACGCTGACATTGATCGAACCTGCAGGGGAATCGAGAGAGACCGAAATCATAGAAGTACAACAAAAAGCAGAAGGGGAACAGTAAATGAGTATTCTGGAAGAAATTATAGAAATACCGGTGGAACATGAGCAGAACGTGTTCGGACAGTTTGATGCATTTGCAAAGAAGATCGAGCGCACACTTCATGTGACACTGATTGCAAGAGACGGAAAGGTAAAGATCCTCGGGGATGCGGCGCGTGTGAACCAGGCAAAGCGGACGCTGACGCAGCTGACTGCACTCTCGGAGAGAGGAAATGCGATCACAGAGCAGAACGTGGATTATGCACTTTCACTTGTATTGGAAGATCAGGAGGCAGGGCTTGTGGAGATCGACAAGGATATCATCTGCCATACACTTCAGGGAAAGCCGATCAAGCCAAAGACACTTGGGCAGAAGAAATATGTAGATGCGATCCGTGACCAGATGATCGTATTCGGACTTGGACCGGCCGGAACCGGAAAGACCTATCTTGCGATGGCGATGGCGATCACTGCGTTTAAGAACAATGAAGTGGGCAGGATCATTCTGACAAGACCTGCGATCGAGGCGGGGGAAAAGCTTGGATTCTTGCCGGGAGATCTTCAAAGTAAGATCGATCCGTATTTAAGACCGCTCTACGATGCACTGTATCAGATCATGGGGGCGGAAAGCTTTTTGAAAAATTCTGAGAAAGGGTTGATCGAAGTGGCTCCGCTTGCCTATATGCGTGGACGCACATTGGATAATGCATTTATCATTCTTGATGAGGCGCAGAATACGACACCGGCGCAGATGAAGATGTTTCTGACAAGGATCGGGTTCGGATCCAAGGTAGTGATCACCGGAGACTCTACGCAGAAAGACCTTCCGGCGGGAACGACTTCCGGTCTGGATGTGGCAGTAAATGTCGTGAAGAATCTAGAAGATATCAGTATCTGCAGACTGACAAGCAAGGACGTTGTCAGACATCCGCTTGTGCAGAAGATCGTCAAGGCATATGAAGAGTATGAGAAGAAAAGTGTCGGAAAAAATACAGTGAAAGAACGAAGGAGAAAAAAATAAATGACTGTTTATTTTGAGGAAGAGGGAGCATATCAGCTCCCGTTTGACTGCAAAAAACTGGCAGAGCGGGTGATAAACGAGGCGATGGACTATGAACAGTGTCCTTATGAGGCGGAAGTCAATCTGCTTCTGACGATGAACGAAGAAATCCGGGAAATGAACCGGCAGTTTCGGGAAATCGACCGGGCGACAGATGTGCTTTCTTTCCCGATGGTTGACTACGAAACACCGGGAGATTTTGAGTTCCTTGCGGACGACGATTCT
The DNA here is from genome assembly GCA_963557735.1 of uncultured Faecalimonas sp. Classification (GTDB taxonomy): domain Bacteria; phylum Bacillota; class Clostridia; order Lachnospirales; family Lachnospiraceae; genus Faecalimonas. The sequence continues at coordinate 15,292 of CAUWEA010000067.1, forward strand.
TATTTTCATCCGGATTCAGGCGAACTGATGCTCGGTGATATCGTGATCTCCAAGGAGAAAGTAACTGCGCAGGCAGAAGAGTATGGACACACGCAGGAGAGGGAGTTTGCCTTTCTTGTGGCACATAGTATGCTGCATCTGTTCGGATATGATCATATGGAAGAGGATGAGCGTGCTGTGATGGAGCAGAAGCAGAGGGAGATCCTTGAGCGGCTCAATATATTAAGATAACAAAAGAGGGATATTATGACGAAACAAACGAATAAAAACAGCGGGTTTCTGCTGCAGGGTGCGATCCTTGCGGCGGCGGCCGTCATCGCAAAGATCATCGGAGCTGCCTATAAGATTCCGTTGACAAATATTCTCGGGGACGAGGGAATGGGATTTTATGGATATGCATTTGAGGTCTATGCGATCGCGCTGATCCTTTCTTCTTTCAGTCTGCCGCTTGCAGTATCCAAACTGGTATCTGCCCGCGTGGCAAAGAAAGAATATAAAAATGCGATGGCTATTTTTAAAGGATCGATTCTGTTTGCGATCGGTGTAGGGCTTGTTGCTGCGCTGATCGTCTTTTTCGGGGCGGATTTCTTCGCGGACAAGGTGATGGCATCGGCGCCGAGCGCTTACGCACTCCGGGTACTGGCTCCGGGACTGTTTATTGTGGCAGTCATGGGAGTTGTGCGGGGCTATTTTCAGGGACTTGGTTCGATGATCCCGACGGCGATCTCCCAGGTGATCGAGCAGATCGTCAATGCGATCGTGAGTATTCTCGGCGCAAGCTATCTGCTGAAAGTGGGGGCAGAGGCGGCAAAAAGCAAAAACAGCCCATTGCTGGAACCTGCCTATGGAGCGGCAGGCGGAACGCTTGGCGCTGTCGCCGGAGCATTTGTCAGCCTGCTCTTTGTACTGTTCGTTTTATATGCTTACAAAGGGGTGATGAAACGGCAGCTGAAAAGAGATCGTGGGACTTCTGTGGAGAGTTATGGAAATATTTATAAAGTATTGCTGTTTACGATCGCGCCGGTCATCATCAGTACTTCGGTCT
>CAUWEA010000068.1:0-15982 GCA_963557735.1 uncultured Faecalimonas sp.
TCTCTACGTGTGGTGAGTGTAATGGCCAAGTCTTCTCAACACCGATGCCGTTAGAGTTCTTTCTAACTGTAAATGTTGCTCTTGTGCTTCCACCCTGTTTCTTCAGAACTGTTCCTTCAAAAACCTGGATTCTTTCACGGTTACCTTCTTTAATTTTTGCGTATACTTTTACAGTATCACCTACGTTAAATTCAGGTACTTCTGCCTTTAACTGCTCAGCTTCAATTTTCTTAATGATATCGTTCATCTTGTGTGACCTCCTTATTATTTGGACGTTCCTAATACACGATCTGTATCAGAGGACCATCTCTTTACTTCACAACACGTTACATTTTATCATGCTCTATCATATTTTGCAAGTTTTTTTTCTCTTTTTCTGTAAGTTCTGCCTTGTCCAGAAGATCCGGTCGCCGCTGCCATGTCCGCAGGATCGACTGCTCTCTTCTCCACTTTTCCACGTTGGCATGATGCCCGGAGAGAAGGATCGGCGGCACCTGTTTCTCATGCCAGATTTCCGGTCTTGTATAGTGCGGATATTCTAACAGATTATCCTGAAAGCTTTCAAATTCCGCGGAAGTATCATTGTGCAGAACTCCCGGGATCAGACGGGATACCGCATCGACGATCACCATCGCCGGAAGCTCTCCCCCGGTCAGTACATAATCTCCGATAGAGACATAGTCTGTCACAATCTCTTCCAGCACCCGCTCATCAATCCCTTCATAATGACCGCACAAAAGGATCAGATCCTCTTCCTTTGCAAACTCCTCCGCCATGCTCTGGGAAAATGTTCCGCCCTGCGGCGAGAGATAGACAACGCGTGTACGCCCTTCCTTTCCGGTGCGTTCCTGAATACGGTCTTCCACCGCGCGGTATGCGCCGTACACCGGCTCTGCCTGCATCAGCATGCCTGCTCCGCCCCCATATGGATAATCATCCACCCGGTTGTGTTTATTATTCGCGTAATCCCGGATATTGACTGCCTCCACAGAAAGCAGGTTATTTGCCATCGCTCTTCCCGTGATGCTTGTCCCAAGCCCGTTTAAGACCATCTCCGGGAATAATGTCAGTATATGAAAATGCATCGTCTATACCAGCCCTTCCAACAGATGAATCATCATTTTCTGCTCCTCGATATCTACATCAAGAATGCACTGTTTGATTGCCGGCACAAGTACTTCTTTCCCATCTATTGTGTCGATGATATACACATCGTTTGCCCCGGTTTCCAACACATCCCGGAGCGTTCCGAACTCTGCTCCGTCCTCTGTAAATACATGCATTCCAATCATATCGGCAATAAAATATTCATCCTTTTTTAATTTCACTGCATCTTTTCTGTCTACAAGAAGACTTTTTCCCTTGTATTTCTCGATGTCATTTATATTATCAATCCCTTTGAACTTCAGGATCGCAAACTGTTTAAAAAACTTCACCTGCTCTACTTCCAAAGGCAACTGCTCTTTTCCGGTATCTAATAATACATGCTTCAGCTTCTTGAAGCGCTTCACATCATCTGTGGTAGGAAATACTTTTACTTCTCCCCTGACACCGTGCGTGCTCGAGATCACTCCGACCTGAAATTGTTGTTCCATAAGATCTTTCTCTGCCTGTGCTTTCTTTCCATGCCCGGCAGACGCTCCTTTCCTGCTTCCAATGAATCCTTTTAAAAAAATAGATACCGCTCTACTGAGCGATATCTACAACTACTTTCTTGTCTTCCTTCGCAGCTGCTGCCTTTACAACAGAACGGATCGCCTTTGCAATTCTTCCCTGCTTTCCAATTACTTTTCCCATATCTGCATCAGAAACATGTAACTCGATCACAGTTGTCTTTCCCTCTGTCTTCTCTGTAACTACAACACCGCTCGGATCATCTACTAATGCTTTCGCAATTACTTCGACTAATTCTTTCATCACGCGCACCTCCGCGGCTCAGATTATTTTTCGATTCCAGCTGCTTTGAAAATCTTTCCAACTACTTCTGTTGGCTGAGCTCCGTTGTTTAACCATTTTTTAGCTGCTTCCTCGTCTACTTTGAAAGCGCTTGGCTCCTGATTCGGATCATATGTTCCGATTTCCTCGATAAATCTTCCATCTCTTGGAGATCTTGCGTCTGCTACAACGATTCTATAAAAAGGTGCTTTCTTCTGTCCCATTCTTTTTAATCTGATTTTTACTGCCATTTCATTCACCTCTTCATCTTTCTCTTAAAATTTGTTATCTATGTGTTAAAAAGGAAGCTTAAATCTGCCTTTTTTACCACCTTTGCCGCCCATTAAATTCGGAAGCTGCTTCATCATCTTCTTGGACTGTTCAAACTGCTTGATCATGCGGTTGACTTCACTGATGTCTACCCCCGCGCCCTTCGCAATCCTGTGCTTCCTTGATGGGTTTAAAATCTCCGGATTCCGGCGTTCTTTCACAGTCATAGAATAAATGATCGCTTCCATCTGTGCCATCTTCTTCTCGCCTTCCTCAGAATCAAATCCCTTCATCTGTGCCATGTTCATTCCCGGCATCATACTGAGGATACTGGACAGACCGCCCATCTTCTTCATCTGATTCATACTCTCCAGATAATCTTCAAAATCAAACTGGGCCTTCTTAATCTTCTTGCCCATCTCTCTTGCTTTGTCTTCGTCAATGTCTTCTCCGACCTTCTCGATCAGGCTGAGTACATCTCCCATCCCAAGAATACGGGATGCCATACGATCCGGATAAAACTGCTCCAGATCGGAAAGTTTCTCACCCATTCCGACATAAAGGATCGGCTTTCCTGTCACTGCGCGGATTGAAAGTGCAGCACCGCCCCTTGTATCTCCGTCAAGCTTTGTCACGATAACACCGTCGATTCCGATCTTCTGATTGAAATCATTCGCTACGTTGACCGCATCCTGACCTGTCATCGCATCGACTACAAGAATTATCTGATGAACTTCCACATGTTCCTTAATCTCCTGAAGTTCTTCCATCATCTCCTCATCGATATGAAGACGTCCTGCCGTATCGAGGATCACGACATTGTTTCCATTTTTTGCAGCATGTTCCATCGCTGCCTTGGCGATATTGACCGGCTTGTGATTCTCACCCATCGAGAATACTTCCACGCCCTGCTTCTCACCGTTCACCTGTAACTGCTTAATCGCTGCCGGACGATATACGTCACACGCAACAAGAAGCGGCTTCTTTCCTTTCAGCTTCAGCTTTCCTGCAATCTTCGCTGTTGTCGTCGTCTTACCGGCTCCCTGAAGACCAGCCATCATAATGACGGTAGTTGCCTGCCCCGGCTGCAACTGGATCTCAGTCGTCTCCGATCCCATCAGACGGATCAATTCTTCATTTACGATCTTGATTACCATCTGTCCCGGATTCAGACCGTTCATCACGTCCTGACCGACTGCACGCTCCTGCACATCTTTCACAAATCCTTTGACAACTTTGAAGTTGACATCCGCCTCTAAAAGCGCCATCTTTACTTCCCGCAGTGCAAGCTTGACATCTTCCTCTGTCAGACGTCCCTTGCTTCTCAGGTTCTTAAATACATTTTGAAGTTTTTCAGTTAAACTGTCAAATGCCATACTACAACTCCTCTAAGATCTCCGAAGAAATCCCTTTAATCTCCCGGATCAGCTCTTCCGTGCTGATCTTCTCTTGCTCTTCTAACAATGTATTCATGCGGTGAACTTTTTCCTTAATGGAAAGAAATCTCTCTACAAGATGGAGCTTCGACTCATATCCTTCCAGTGTCCTGTTGCACCGTTTGATCAAATCGTGTACGCCCTGCCTGCTGATTCCCGCATCTTCTGCGATTTCACTCAGAGATAAATCCTCCAGCACGAACTGCTCATATATATTTTTCTGATGTGCTGTCAAAAGCTCTCCATAAAAATCATACAGCAATGCCTGTTCTAAGATCTCATTCATTTTTATCACCTTTGGTATCATATAACAAAAAAAATGTGGTGTCAAGTATTTTTTCTTGACACTTTTTAGTTTCTGCAAAAATCAGTTGTTGTCATTGTTAAGAGTCCTTGCGTCAGCTTCCTTTTTTGTGCTACAATCCAGGCGAAGAATATTTTCAAACATTACTTAAAATCAATATCTATGGAGGATTTATTTTTATGAAAGTCATCATTTCCCCGGCAAAGAACATGAAACCGGCTCAGTCAAAAACAATACCGCGTTCACTGCCCGCTTACCTTTCTCATACGCAGGAGATCATCGAAGTGCTGCGCACCTATTCTCCGATGGATCTTGAGATTCTTATGCGGATCAATCCATCCCTGGCGCTTGACAGCGCTGACCGGATCCAGGCAATGCACTTTGATCAGAATGGTACTTCCGCCATCGAAACTTATGACGGAATTCAGTATAAATATATGAAACCGCTCACCTTTTCGGAATCCGACAAAGCGTATGCCCAGGAGACGATCCGTATCTTAAGCGGCGCTTACGGGATGTTAAAGCCTTACGACAGTATTTACGAATACCGGTTAGAAATGCTCACAAAATTAAGCGTTGCCGGCACAAAGAACCTCTATGAATACTGGTCAGACCTGCTCTATCAGGATCTCACTGCGGCGGATGACCTGGTCGTCAATCTTGCCTCTGAAGAATATGCAAAATGTATCCGAAAATACGTCAAAGCCCCGGTACGTTTTCTCACCTGCTCTTTCAAAGTCCGGAAAAACGGAGTTTACAAGACACTTGCCACTGCCGCCAAGATGGCGCGCGGCCAGATGGTTCATTATATCATCACAAACCGGATTACGGATTCCGAAGGCTTAAAACAGTTCGACACGGACGGCTACTGCTATGAGCCTGCTCTCTCCTCTGAGTCCGAATTTGTCTTTTTACAGCGCTGATTGTTTCTTGCAGCGCTGTTTTACCCTTTCAGCAATCTCTCGATATTCAGGAGCCCCCATCCCTGCTCATTCTGCGGTCTTCCGATATCAATACTGCTCTCCCGAAGCCGGAGTTTTACCTCCACATTGGACATATCCAGATATTTTGACAACAGCAATGCAATCGCGCCACTCACAACCGGCGTGGACATGGATGTTCCACTCTTCATCGTATATGGTTTCTGTCCTTTTTCTCTGTACCTGGCATTGCAGGACGTGATATAACTTCCCGGCGCAAGCACATCCGGCTTTACGACACATTCTGCCGTGGGACCTCTTCCAGAATAGCTTTTTCTCTTTTTCTTTCCCTCCTCCATATAAAACTGGTCATCGCAGGAACCGACCGTGATCACTTTCTTACTGATCCCCGGCGAGGTAATACTGCCCGGGCGCGGTCCATAATTTCCTGCCGCAGTCACTACTACAATCCCTGCATCCCAGAGCGCCTCCACCGCCTGCACCAGTTTTTTTGCCCCCTCTTCATTGACACTTGGCAGCGTCCCCACCGAAATATTTACAATACGGATCCGAAAGCGAGCCTGATTTTCCAGTACCCATCGGATCCCATGCAGCACATTCCCGATATTCCCATTTCCTTTCTCATCCAACACTTTCACAACTACCAGCTGGCAGTCTGGCGCCATCCCCCGATACCTGCCGTCCGACATCTTTCCATTTCCACCAATGATCGAACTGACATGCGTTCCATGCGAATTATCATCATAAAGTTCCGTCCTGCCGTGCAGCATATCTGCAAACGCAACAATTCTGTCATCAAAGTCCGGATGGCGCACGATCCCCTCTTGTGTTAAATAATTGCAAAAAGATCATCAATTGTTTTCCCCGGAAATTTTCTCTTCCTCTTTTTGTTCTTCTATATTCAGCCTCTTAAAGCCTGCAATGATTTATAAATTCCATTTTATCCGGAATTTTTTCAGCGAACTGCCTCTTCTTTTCCTTATAAAACCGTTTATATATAGCTTCTTTCAGAATCTGTACATCACACCGAAACTCCGGGAATTCTTTCTTTAACTTTGAAGTCACCTGATCTGCCTCTTCCTTTTTCACTTGCGCCAGAAAAACAGCTTCCCCATTTTCGGTGATAATTCCTATTACCGTAAATGGAGAAAAGAGAGACTTACTGACTGCAATAATGTCTAAAACAATTTTTCGCGGAACGTATACTTCCTTTACGAAAAACCAGTTTTCAGAATAGTAAAAGTCAAACGGATCCGATATGTCCTCCATCACAAATCGGTTAAACTTCTCTTTTTCTATAAAATTTTTCAACTCTCTGAACGATAAATATCTTTTCACGATTTTCATGCAGGCAAATCTTTTAGGATAAGCACATCCCACAAAAAGATATGTAAAAAATGTTAATGCTGCCACAAACATAAGTGCCACCTGCATCTCACCGGCAAGCACTGCAAGTCTTAATGAACTGACAAGTATAACTATTACCATTGGTAAAATGACAACGGAACTAATTCTCTTCCATGTCCAAATTTTTTTAATCATGACGCCTCCTTTGGGAAATCAGGATTTTATATTACTTTTAATGCGATTTCTAGTGTCAATGAAAAAATACAAATCGACAGAATACTGATAACTAATTCAACACTTTAGAAGCTATTTATTTTTTCTTTTTAGGTTTTGGTGTTGGTAGTTCATCATACATCACATCAAATAAGCCTATCAAAAAATCTTTATTATCAACTTCTTCCACTAATAACATTTGCTTAGCATTTTCGTATGGAATTTCATAAACAACTGTCGGCATATAAGAAATTGCAGACTTTGTTGGTTTTACAAGTAACCTATCATCATATATACCCCCAACGATTTTTCCACGATAATAGATAATAAATTCTCCCATCATTGCACGATATGTTATTTCTTGTAATTCTGATAATTGTTCTAAAACAAATTGTAAATACTCTTTACTTGAAGCCATTTCTAAACCTCCAATCTTGAATTTACTTATTCCGTTTAAAATACATTTCAAATAATACTCCAAATCCGGAAATAACAGACAATATTATTCCTGCGGTGTACCAGTTTATTTCATTCGCTAGAAATCTGCTAAATTCCGAAGCACCTAAAATCATAGCTATTCCAACAATAAATAAAACAAACCATATTTTTACTTTAATCACTATGGAAGCCTCCCTTTCATTCTCTAAATTCTAATTTTTTGTATCTACCATATAGGAATCGCTTTTATCTTCTCTGGTAGCTTATAGAGAAAAAATTTATATAATTATCCTACCAGTCTTCTACTATAATCGTTGTGCCAATAACAACATCATCCCGAAACCTTACTTGATATACCTTCCACCCTGCCAGTAGATTGTCTTAAACGCGATATTCATAAAGTATTCTGCTGCATTTACTTATTTTCTCCCGGCAACCGAAATCCCGGTATTTCACTCCAGAACAAAGCTTTGCTGTCCGCACCGTCTTCAAGTAAATATCGTACAAATTCTTTCTCACACAAATCTTTTTCCGTTTTCATTCTGTCATATGTATTCTTTAAGGTTGTACTGACTCGTTCATAATCTTTAGAAAACACTTTAGCAGGTATGATTTTATACGTTTCCCATAACAGCCGATTAAAAGATTGGATCGTAGAAACTTTCCATGAATACCCTGCCCTAACCTCAAGATATTGTCCCGTCATGTAAAATATTTTTACAGGTGTGATATCTCTATTATTGAGACTGGCTGCAACCCATGCTCTCCCCAGAATTGCCATATTCTTTGAAATAAATTTTCCGTGGATGCAAAACCAATTTTCACTTTCTAATAAATCCGGACTATTTAAAGAATGTTCCATACTGCCTGTCATTTTCTGAAACACTTCTCCCGCAAACAGTTCTTCCAATTCTTTTTTTGTAAAAATTTGATTAAAAACCGGTACGCAATGATATCTTGTAAAAACGTAGTTCTTAACCGGCAGAAAAGATTTGATAAGTACCACACCGTCTAAAACGATCACAACTATCGTTTTCAGATCATGATCTTCTATCAGCCCCCGGAAAGCTGCATATAATATGAGAACTGCAAATAACCATACCGATACTATGATTCCCTTTTTAATCGGATATAACTTTTTCCATTCTGTCGTCCGGATGATATTTTTCCTCATAACAATCCCCTCTCCCCATAATCATACATTTTTACTCCATCCTCTTTTCCAAATATTGATATAAGTTTTCCCGCAAAACAGGTCTTGCTATAGCAACCATACTGGATAATGCAATCATGCTGGCTAAAAACAGCACTAACAAAAGAATGAGGTTCGTTATGTAAAAAGTGAAACAGAGGATCGCAGAGATGAAACTCCATATATACATGATCGTTTTTTGTGTCTTAAAATCCTTTTGCCCTTTCTGCAGCAATTCATCAGATAGTGGATATGGCACTTCTTCCCCGTCTTTTTTCAAAATTTTCGTAATAGTATTTTCAAAAAACAACAAGCAAATGCCGCCAACACCAATGCTGAAAAAGATAAAAAAATATTTCAAAGAACTGTTTTGAGCCAGCAGTGTATAAGCCTTGTCATTTAATATGTATCCCAAATACAGCGCCGCTAACATACACAATTGGTATTTTAAAGAAAATGAAAATTTACTTTCTTTTTTATATCGCAATACTTTTTCTTCTGCTGTGTCATAATAGAAAGCTGCATGTTCATTTTCTCTACAAAGCTGAATATATCTGTTTCGATCCCTGAATCCCATTTCTGATTCTCTCCCTCCCGACGAAATCAATTTCACTCTTTCCGCTCCCGGAAATATTTTTTTACTTTCGCAGCTTCCGAAAATTCTCCGTAATGAAAAAAGATCACCCCGATTATCCCGCCCAGTAAGAGCAGAACGATTCCCGTAAAATGAGAGGCTCGTATCGTAAGAATCATACCGGTCAGAAAAATGACCACACCTGCAAAAACAATGATTCCCAATACTCTTCTGTTCCATCTCCCCCGAAGATATAGATTTAACAGATCCAATTTTTCCATTTCGATCCCCATCGCGTGTTCCTCGATATATCGATACTTTTCCACAAATGATTTTTTTACCTTTTGATCAATCAAAACCAGAATTCCAATTACCAAAAGCATCAATAGCATTCGGACATTCTCAGATAAGATTACTTGTTTTGATATCCCCTCTAAAAATGTTGCCGCTGCTCCTCCCAAAATCAAAAGGAACGGGATTCCTCTCGTATTTTGCTTCGCATAGTATGCAGACAGACAAATCTGATATACTTTTTGAGATTGTAAGTCAAAATAATATTCATCCGTCTTCTTCGCATGCGTTTTATAACATAATTTGATCATCCTCTTCCCCACTCTTTCATCTTCCGGCATCACCTGAAACTGATTGCTTTTCTATCGTTTCCTCTTTCTATCAACTCTGCTCTTCAAGTTCTTTATACAAAAATACTGAGCACATACAGCAGGATGAAAAGTATTGCGAGACACAGCCCCGCAAACACAGCTATTGTCGTTTTGACTAGATGCTTTTCTTTGATTGTCAGGATCATCATGGAAAATACATCAAAAGAAAAGAGAAACTGGCAGATGCCGGACAGAATTGCCACCGCCTTTGAATGCTTTCCTTCTTTACACGATTTGATAAGGTAAGCGATTGCATATGGCGCCGCTCCCAACAAAATCCCATACCCAAAAATCAGGAAAACAACTGTGACCAGTCCAAACAATACCATCAACGGCAGCGGAAACAGTGCGGCAAGTGTTACACCGACGGTAATACATCCTCCAATTAAATAAAATGGAATCAATCCATATTTAATGATCAATGTACAGTTTAACAATGTTTTTCTTGACCATTTTCTGCCTGCCGTCAATACGGTAATCAAATTGACTACTCCCATGAGAAAAGGCAGAAGTGCTGAAATAATCTGTAATTCCACTACCTGATCAAATAAGCCGGGCAAAAGAAAAAATGTATAAGAGACGATCACATATAAAATTGGAATCAAATATGGCATTCCTCTACTCTCCTTTCAAGATTTTACCTGCAATCTTCCAGCCTTTGAGTGGATGATTTCCCACAAAACCAGTTATCAGTAAAACCGTTATCATACACATGACTGCGTTAAAAAAAGCATACACCGGAACGGATGGCACAATCCAGATCATCAAAAACCGGTATCCCGCACATACTCCTATAAAAACAGCAATCAACACCATATGTTGAAAAAAGCTTTTCCGGTTCTGCTTCGCCAATTTCCGTTTTTCTTCCGATCCGCAAAGATACACTCTTGCGTTTTCTTCCACTTTTCTTTTTGCACGTCTTAACAGATAACCGGAAACGAGTCCCCCTGCAATCACTCCCAGCCCCAAGGAAATCCAGTACAGCAAATTTTTGTCAAAAGGAATTGGTGTTTCTATTTTCCGTACGAGCGCATAGATTATCAGGGAAATTCCCGAAAGGACTCCAACCGTAAGTCCGTTTCCACCCTTTTTATTATCAAATACAAAAAATTCTTCCGTCCGCTCATCATAATAATAACTGCTCCATGTGTTCGCTTCGCTGCAGATCCATATGTATTTCATCAAACTCACATCCCTTTCCGGCTACTTTTCTTTCATCCTGATACATTTTTGAAGCTTTTTCTAGTTTTCCGATTTAGACTGCCTGTTTTCTGTATTCTTTTTTAACGCAATCCACAAAACGATGAAGAAGATCACGTACACAATCATGCCTGCCGTCGTTGATTCCCGGGCATATTTCGCTGACAAATTCAACATTCCCTGCTCTTCTCCGATTTCTTTTACAATATCCAGGTCTGCAAATCTCTCCATCCAATGATTTAACTGCCACAAATAATAGGCAATGACTGCAAAATATGCACCTGCGATTCCTCCTAATCCAAGCGTGTACTTTTTTATAGCGGAATTCCATAAAATTTTCTTCTTCGCCACACAGATATATAAAACAAGAATCATACCACTTCCAAAAATGAGAATTCCCATTTCCATCATAAATGCTGTAACAACCAAATTTCCTGCAAATTTTGCAAATCGTTCCGTCAGCGCATCCAAACCCATTTTCAGACATGCCGACAGCAATCCAAACACGAAGCCATAAGCTACTATTTGCAAATAATTTTTCTTTGTTCTATTTTCCATTTTAATCGCAACGTACAGTGCAGCGCCGTAAATCATCCATAAAATAAACGATGCTGTAAATAACTGATCAAAATATCCCCATGCCATATATGGTACACCTACCAGCCATTTGGAAAATATTCCAAACAAAAGTGTTGCGATTGTTGCTATCATAAATCCCTTATTTTCTTTCATTTGTTTTTCCTCATCCTCAAAAAAATTCTCACATCCAAAGAAAGATACACCAGAAACAAGCATAAAGTTTTCACATGCGCTATCATCCTCATTCCCTCTGCAATTTCTTTTCCACTCGTTCCATATGTAGAATATAGAAAACTCATTCCTCCATTTTCTAAGATTACGCTGACAGGAATCATATAAATTCCAAAGAAAAGAATCGAAAGCACACCTATACTCAAAGAGACCGGACGCTTATCAAATACTTTAAACGCAGCTATGAAAAGAACCAGTTCCATGCCTTTGCACACCAGTTGTATTCCCCCTTCCAGTGCAGGAGGAAGAAATCCACTTCTATAAATCACGTTCATCAGAATACAAGTCAGAAATAAACAGCGAAACCACCTCTCAGGAATCTTCCGAATCAGTAACACGCCTAAAACCATAGCAACTAACAGCATATTTATATCCTCCTTCTTGTACCGTGATTTATTCTTCAACAGTAATTTTCTCAAAAATCCACCAGATGATTATAAAACAGCCAACATATACGATTGTCCCAACTGTTGTAGAACGTCTGCCAAGCATTGTAGTCAAATTCCAAATTGCATTATCCAAACCGACTTCTTGAACCATCGAAGAATTGCCATATCTTTCCACAGCATAATTCACTTGTCTCATATAGTAGAATAAAGTTCCTGCATAAAGGATCAATAAAGAAGTGAATACCGTCATTAAAGCATCTATTCCTTTTTTCTCTTGTTTTATCTTTCTTTTCGCAATCTTTACAAACAAAAAATAGTCTAACGCCGTTATGTAAAGGATCATAGAAATCTCCATGGCAGCTACAAGCAGCAACATGTTCGGTTGACGGGCAACTGTCAGATCCATACAAGTATCGATCCCGGCCTTGATTAACGTTGCAAGAAATCCGGAAAGTATAAATTTTCCTATTCCTTTCCTGCCTCCATCCCCCATCTTCATCTGCCCTGCAACAGAAAATAAAACAGAATTATAAATCCACCATAATACTGTCGATATAAAAAAGCCACTTGAAAAATCTCCGAATACCATATATGGAGTTCGTACGAACAACCTGCCCAAAATCCCAAATACAACTGTTGCAGCTATCACAACTGCCAATTCATTTTTTCTTTGATCTTCCATCCACTCTCTGCTCCTTTCTATCCAACATTTTCACATCCGTTTTTGTTGATAATTTATAATAAGATTATATATTACCGACTACTTCTTGTATATATTTTTTTGCATATAGCAGAATAAAAATTTCACGTTCGGACATAGAAATGCAGCCTGATCTATGACCAGACTGCCTCACGCATTGATTCTAATATAAATTTTCGATGTCTTCCGCTTCCCGAATTTTTTTCTTTTGCCCCTCCTACACCCTATACGAAATCTTTCTTTTCTACTCCGACCACAGATAAAACAGCAAACAGAAGGGAAACCAGCGTCAAAACAAGAGGGAATACCGCATTGTTTGCCAGTGTAAGATCCCCAATGTTTGCCTGCGTTAAAATAATCAGCAGAAAAGAGGAAATAATCGTTGCTTTTGTGGATTTCATTGCCAATCCGATAAATAATGCAATAAAGCTCATGGTAACGATAGAAACAGATTTTACAATAAGCTGCACATAAAATCCCAAACTTGCCATATCATAATCGATTGGAAATGATGACACCATAAACCGGGAACCCCACGAGATACAACTATAAATGACAAGCTTTGTTATTACCAATGCCAGGAAACAGAAAATCCAAACCGAGAGCATTTGAGAAATAAGTATTTTCTGTCGCTTAATCGGATAAGAGAACATCAGCATCATTGTTTTCTCTTTATAGGCACTTACAATAAAAGAGGAAAGCATCACACTTGTAAATACCAGAAAGGACATACTGCAAAACAACTCAATAGGCGCTGAAATTGTACCATTTCCCGGAGCTGCATCCGGTATTCCCGTATCTGGATCATTTGCAATTCCAAGATAAGCAAGCGCAAATAGAAACAGGCAAAGAACAACAGCCAATATCATTGTATTTCTAAGATACTTCCCAATATTATTTTTTCTCCATTCCAATTTAATCAGCTTTAACATGTTTTATTCACCTCCGCAGTTAATTTGAGAAAGTAGTCTTCCAAAGTTTCAGATTGTCTGCCGAGCGCTGCCACTTCAACATCATTCAGTGCTAACACTTTTGACAATTCAGTTGTTGAAATGTGTTGGTCATAAATGCGGATCGTATTGTTTTGTATAATCTTGAAATTGTTATACTCCAGTTTTTCACTCAATACATAGGCAGCTTTTTTTGTATCTGCTACTACCAGTTCGACATATGCAAGACTTGACTTCTCTATTTCTTTCATGCCGATTTCTTTCATCATCGTTCCATGGTGGATGATACCTATTGTATCAGCAATACTTTCAACTTCCGAAAGAATATGGCTGGAAATCATAATCGTTATTCCATATTCTTCACAAAGATTTTTTAACAGATTACGGATTTTCTTCATACCTGCAGGATCCAGTCCGTTTGTCGGTTCATCAAGAATTAGTAACTCCGGCTTACAAAGAATTGCACGTGCGATACCTAGTCGTTCTTTCATACCAAGAGAGTAATTTTTTACAGCTTTTTGTGAAGCATCCGACAAACCCAACAGATCAAGCGCATTTTCAATGCTTCCATGTTTATAATAACCCATGTACTCACAATGAAGCTGCAAATTTTCATACCCGGTCATATGACTATAAAACGTGGGAAATTCAATTATACTTCCTATTCTTTTTAAGATTTCGTAGGACTGTGGCGTAAGTATTTCCCCAAAAATTTCAATACTTCCGCTTGTCGGCTTCCAAAGATTCGTAAGCATTTTCATAACAGTAGTTTTACCTGCACCGTTCGGACCAAGGAAACCATAGATTTCACCCTTCTTTACGTGGAGATTGACATTCTTCACAATTTCTTTCCCATCAATCATTTTTGTAAGATTATTTGTCTGTAAAACATATGGCATATGCTATTGCCCCCTTTCTAAATCCCATTGTAACGGCTCAGATTTTCAAAACTCTTGAATAAATATTACAAATTTCTTTCGCAGTATCTTAAAGTAATATTTTTTTCAACTGTATTTTAAAAGTAGTTTTGACATAAGGAATACTCTCTAAAGTAATGTCCCCACCAAGGCGAACAGCTAAATTTTTAGCGATAGTCAGACCAAGTCCATTCCCTTGTATCTTGCGATTGCGGGAGTCCTCCATTGTAAATAATCTGTCAAATATTCTGTCTGCGAACATTTTATCAATGCCTTTCCCCTTATCTGTTACCTCCACATATACGTTTCTCTCTTCATTTCTCACCAAAATCTCAAGATATTTTCCATCCGCTCCATAACGGATGACATTAGAAATCAAATTGAACAAAATGCGCTGTAAGGCTTCTTTATTTCCCTGCACAAAGACAGGCATTTCCGGTATGTTCATATTTACTTGAAACTTTTTGTCGGAAAGCAATTCATAAAAATCCAGTACACTTTCTCGACAGATTTCGCAAATATCTACCCTCGCAAGTTCTATCTCCATATCGCCGGACTCAATTTTTGATAATGTAAAAAATTGATCGATCATTTCCATAACTCCTTGCGCTTTATCCTCTACCTTTTTCAGCATTTCGGCAGAAATTGTTTCGCTTAACTGCATGATTTCCAGATACCCCAAAATAACAGTCATAGGCGTTTTGATATCATGAGAGATATTCGATAACATTTTTTTGGAGGCAATTTGCGAATGGCGATAATCTGCTTTCATTTTCAAATGTTTCTCCAACAATTCATTGATTTGTGCAGCCAATTCTATTAACTCTCTATTTTCCGTGAAAACCATCACTTGCTCATCACTGTCTGCTTCTATGATTTCTTTGATCTTATCGCTGATTTCCCGTAATTTTGCCTGTGTTTCTGTACGGAAAGCAAATTGCTGATAGAGTACAACACACATGAGAATTCCTATACAAATAAATAAGAAAAAAATAATCGTTGTAGCATTCATAGATTTTCCCCCAATTTGTATCCAATTCCCCATACGGTGATGATATACCGGGGATTTTATTTCTAAGTCGGCTTACATGAACATTTACAGCATTTTCATCTCCAAGATACGCATCATTCCAGATAAGAGAGTATATTTGTCCCTTAGTATAAACCTTTTTCGGATTTTGCATAAGCAGCTTTAAAATTTCATATTCCTTTGCGGTAAGTTCCACCCGTCTTCCGCTTTTTGTCAATGTATAATCCGACAAATTCATTACTAATTCTCCGGCAGTTAATAGTTTCGGCGTATCGTCAGCCCCTTTATCGTATTGATTTCTCCTGCGAATGTTTGCCTTAATACGGGCTAACACCTCCACAACAGAGAACGGCTTTGTAATATAATCATCCGCCCCCAGGCTCAAGCCTAACGTTTTATCGGTTTCACTATCCTTCGCAGATATAATGATCAGTGGAACAACACTATTTTTTCTAATGTGCTGCATAACATCCATTCCACTGATTTTAGGTATCATCAGATCAAGAAGAACAATGCTAAAGTCTGTGTGTTCAAAATAATCACATGCTTCTTGTCCATCGTATGCACAAATCACCTCATAATTTTCTACGATTAAATAGTTTTTCAACATTTCGCTGATCTCTTTATCATCTTCTATCAATAAAATTTTATTCTGATTCATAGGTTAGCTGACT
>CAUWEA010000069.1:0-15598 GCA_963557735.1 uncultured Faecalimonas sp.
AAACATTCCTTCTTACTCAGTAAAGGCAGGAGATGTTATCGAGATCAAAGAAAAGAACAAAGGTTCTCAGAGATATAAAGATATCTTAGAAGTAACTGGCGGAAGAATGGTACCAGACTGGTTAGAAGCAGACGCTGAAAACTTAAAAGGAACTGTAAAAGAACTTCCATTAAGAGAAGCAATCGATGTTCCGGTAGATGAGATGTTGATCGTCGAATTATATTCTAAATAATTAAACTTTTTGCGTTTGATTACGCTGCAACAGACAGGGGTGTTGCAAAATGGAAACTTCCTGCGGGTGATCGCTTACAGCTGTTCGTGATGACCTGCAGGAGGACTTCCATTTTGTGAGAGCCTCTGGTGTACTGTATCATTATGAAGTTTATTTGGAGTGTAGTTACCCTCAATAGTTTAATAGCCCAGAAGGAGGGACTTTATCGTGTTTGATTTTAATAAACCAAATATTGAAATTACTGAGATTTCAGAAGATAAGAAATATGGCAGATTTGTTGTAGAACCTTTGGAAAGAGGTTACGGAACAACACTTGGTAACTCTCTGAGAAGAATCATGCTTTCTTCTTTACCGGGAGCTGCGATCAGCCACGTAAAGATTGACGGTGTGTTACATGAATTCAGCTCAATTCCGGGCGTGAAGGAAGATGTGACAGAGATCATCATGAATCTGAAATCACTGGCAATCAAGAACAGTTCCGAGACAGATGAGCCGAAGACTGCTTATATTGAGTTCGAGGGGGAAGGTGTCGTAACTGCTGCTGATATTCAGGTAGATCAGGATATTGAGATTATGAATCCGGATGCAGTGATCGCTACATTAAATGGCGGTGCAGACAGCAAACTTTACATGGAACTTACTATCACAAAAGGCAGAGGTTACATCAGTGCAGATAAGAACAAGAACGAAGAACTGCCGATCGGCGTGATTCCGATTGATTCTATCTACACACCGGTAGAACGTGTAAATCTGACCGTAGAGAATACTCGTGTCGGACAGATTACAGACTACGACAAACTGACACTGGATGTATACACAAACGGAACATTACTTCCAGATGAGGCAGTCAGCCTCGCCGCTAAAGTTCTCAACGAGCACTTAAAATTATTCATCGATCTGTCTGAAGTAGCTCAGGCTGCAGAAGTTATGATCGAAAAAGAAGACGATGAAAAAGAAAAAGTGTTAGAGATGAGCATTGATGAGTTAGAACTTTCTGTTCGTTCTTATAACTGCTTAAAGAGAGCTGGTATTAACACAGTGGAAGAACTGACAAACAGAACTCCGGAAGATATGATGAAAGTCCGTAACCTCGGACGGAAATCATTAGAGGAAGTTCTTGCAAAATTAAAAGAACTCGGATTAGAATTAAGCCCGGGAGAAGAGTAAATGATAACAGCATCTAGCTAGTAAGCCCGAAGATGCATAACTAGATGACACCGGTTAATAAGCCCGAAGCGCATAGCCGTGTGTTCCGAAATATGGAGGAAATTAGAAATGGCAAAATATAGAAAACTTGGCAGAACAAGCAGCCAAAGAAAAGCATTAATCAGAAACCAGGTAACAGCATTACTTTACAATGGTAAGATCGTTACAACAGAAGCAAAAGCAAAAGAGATCCGCAAAGTTGCAGAAGGTCTTATCGCTTTAGCAGTAAAAGAAAAAGACAACTACGAAGAAGTAACAGTAAAAGCTAAAGTTGCCCGCAAAGACAAAGACGGCAAGAGAGTAAAAGAAGTTGTAGACGGAAAGAAAGTTACAGTTTACGATGAAGTTGAAAAGACAATCAAGAAAGATATGCCTTCAAGACTTCACGCAAGAAGAGAAATGTTAAAAGTTCTCTACCCAGTAACAGAAGTTCCGGAAAAAGCTGCTGGAAGAAAGAAAAATACAAAAGAAGTAGATTTAGTTGATAAATTATTCAGCGAGATCGCACCAAAATATGAAGATCGTAAAGGTGGATACACAAGAATCGTTAAGATCGGTCTTCGTAAAGGTGATGCTGCTATGGAAGTTCTCCTTGAGTTAGTATAAGATCCAGGTTTATTTCAGAGCATAAATAAAAAAGGTCATAAGACAAAACGAATACAAAGAGATGGAAGAAGTGCAGAGATGTGTTCTTTCATCTCTTTTTTTGATTTTTGTCAGGAGTCGGGGAAAAGAGCCTTCCGTGTGTCAAAGGGTGTGATTTCGATGGATTTTGCCTGAAAAAAATTATAAAAAAAGTGATTGCAATTGAGGAAAAAAGTGCTATACTAATTGTATTATTTGAGTAGTACAAAAGTACATTCAAATAAAAGTGAAAACAGCATGGAGGTGACAACGTGGAACCATTGATATCGATCAAAGATATGCATAAGATATATAATCCGGGAGAGAACGAGGTGCGTGCGCTCGATGGAGTCAGTCTGGAGATCCATGAAGGAGAGTTTGTTGCGATCATCGGTCATTCCGGCTCGGGGAAATCTACGCTGATGAATATGATCGGGTGCCTGGATACACCTACTTCAGGAAGCTATTTCCTGCATGGGAAAGATGTGTCAGGGATGACAGACAATGAGTTGTCTGATGTGAGAAATAAAGAGATTGGATTTATCTTTCAGGGATTTAATCTGATTGCCAATCTGGATGCGATCGGAAATGTAGAATTGCCGTTGATCTACCGGGGAATTGACAGAAAGACGAGAAGGGATGCGGCGAAGAAGGCGCTGGTCAAAGTCGGGCTTGAGAAGCGTATGACACATAAGCCGGCAGAAATGTCGGGCGGTCAGCAGCAGCGTGTCGCGGTAGCGCGGGCAATCGCCGCGAGTCCTCCGGTCATACTGGCAGACGAGCCGACCGGAAATCTGGATTCCCGGTCTACCAGGGAGATTATGCAGATTTTGGAGGATCTTCATAAATCCGGAAGAACTGTCATCATTATCACACATGACAATGAAATCGCGGAGCAGGTAAAGCGGGTGATCTATATCCGGGATGGAAAAATTGAGCAGGATTATTTCAATGAGGAAAGACAAGGAGAGCAGTTGTGAGAAAGAGAGAGAAAGAGAACTATGAGGAGACAGATGTGATCGATCTGTCAGAAGTGCAGGGAGATGGCACAGATGTTTTGAAAAAGAAAAAGAAGCTTCCGAACTGGGTGATCATTCCGATCATTGGGGGCGTTGTTGTTGTCGCAGTAGTTGTATCGCAGTTTACTTCAAAGGAGAAAAAGACCGGGGGAACTGTGGAAGTTGTAGAAGTGGCGCGGGGAGATGTCAAGGAGATCTACAATGTATCCGGAACCGTGGACAGTGAGAAGAAAAAAGTATTTTATTCTCCGGTCAATGCGCCGGTCAGTCAGCTCCACGCGGAAGTCGGACAGTCTGTCAAAGCAGGTGACCTCCTTGTGACATTTGATACCTCTGATCTGGAAAAGAACAATCAGAAGGCACAGATGGATCTTCAGTCGGCGGTCAACACAAATCAGAGTGCAAGGGAGCAGGCGGACAGAAGCGCCTCTGAGGCGGCAAAAGCAGCTGCTGACGCGCAGGCAGCATCTGACGCGGCACGCGCCCAGGCAGAACAGCAGATCGCAGCGGTAGAGTCACAGATTTCAGCAAAATCACAGCAGATGGCGGCTTTGGAGCAGAGCGTGCAGAGTGAGCTGGCAGCAAATCAGGCGTTGCAGCCGCAGCTGGATCAGTGGAATGCACAGAAGATGGCAAATGCGGACAGAATTTCGGTACTGTACAGCGAGGTCAACAGTCTTCGGGAGCAGATCAATGCCGGAAATTTAAGTGATGCAGAGAAAGCAGATCTGGAGACGCAGATCAGTGAAAGATCAAGAGAGATTGCAGAGAAAGAAGGGGCAAACGCAGCGCTGGATGCGCAGATCGCCCAGATCAGTTCCCAGATGCAGACTGCAAGCCAGCAGGCATATGCGCAGGTACAGCAGGAGATTCAGGCACTGCAGGCACAGGCAGAACAGCTGCGGGCAGGAATCTCAGTGGAGACACCGGGGGCAAGCATCCCAGATACGAGCCTGACACAGGGACAGATCAACAATATGGAGATCACAGAGAATCTCGCAGAACTTGCAGTGCTCAGCGCCGAGGAACTGATGGCAAAGGCAAGAGATGGGATCAAGGCAGATTTTGACGGTGTGATCGCTGACGTAAAGACGATGGAAGGCGGTACAGCTGTCGCAGGCGGAGAATTATTTACACTTGTGAGCAATCAGGATGTCAGCGTCAAGCTGGAGATCCCGGCGAGTGACTTTGACAAGGTTGAGGTTGGAAATAAGGCTGTTGTAAAAATTGGAAAACAGAAATACAACGGAGTGGTAGAGTCAATCGACAAGATCGCTGTTCCGAATGCAAAAGGAAATCCAGTGATCGGTGCGAATGTAAAGATTGAGAATCCGGATGAAAATATCTACATCGGAGTTGCGGCAAAGTTGACAATGACAGTGGCGGAGGAGAAGGATGTTCTTTATCTCCCAAATGAAAATGTAAATACTTCAACCGAAGGGGACTTTGTCTATGTAGTGCAAAATGGTGTTGTGAAGAAAAAGGCAGTGGAACTTGGAATCACATCCAACAGCAAAGTGGAGATCAAGTCTGGTCTGGAAGAAGGGGATCAAGTTGTTGCAGATACTTTTGGAACGGTAGAAGAGGGTATGAAAGTGACGACGACAACTGTGGCAAAGACAGAGGAGAAATAGAAAGGAAGGTACGCGATGGCACAACTATTGGAATACATTAAGATGGCATTGTACAGTATCAAGTCCAACAAGGGGCGTTCTTTCCTCACTATGCTCGGAATCATTATCGGAATTTCTTCTGTGATCACGATCGTGTCGATCGGAAGTGGACTGAAGGCAGATGTGATGGCGACCGATGAGACAAAAAGTGTCTCTGTGATCGTCAATAAAGATGCTGCAAGCTACACGAATATTATTACCTGGGACGATCTGAAAGCAGTAAAGGACAATCTTGGGAATAAGGCAGTCGGGGTCGTATCTTCCGGCGGAACGATGGGTACAGTCACGACTAGAAAAGGAGAGTTTGATGCATCTGTGACATTGACGATGCCGGATGAGGAGAAGAATCCACTCCAGACCTCGATCATCCGTGGAAACTATTTTACCGAAGACAATGTGCTCAATGCAGATTCTGTCTGTGTCATTGACAAGGCGAGTGCACTGTACTTGTTCGGGACACCGGATGTGATCGGGATGGAGCTGGAGGCGACGATCGAGGGGGTACTTCAGACGATCCAGATCGTCGGCGTCCGGGATTCGGATGAAGAGCTCATGAAAGCAAATGATGAGGCGATGAAGATGTTCGGCATGGAGATGCCGGTATTTCTTGAGATGCCGTACACTGCCGCAGAAAACTGGGGAAGCCAGGTGGAAGATTTCTCCAGTCTGACAATCTACTTAAACGGGGGAAAGCAGGCAAATGCAGCGACAAAATCTGCGATACAGACGCTTTCTGCAAGGCATTTGGGCGAAGGGGAGGAACTCTTTGTTAAACAGCAGGAGATGAATATGGCAGAGGCAATGGGAAGTGTGCTTGATATGGTGACCGCGTTTGTGGCATTCGTGGCAGGAATTTCCCTTGTCGTGGGTGGTATCGGTGTGATGAATATCATGCTTGTATCTGTGACAGAACGGACAAGAGAGATTGGAATCCGAAAAGCGCTCGGGGCGAAGACTTCATCAATCATCGTACAGTTTTTATGTGAATCTGCGATCATATCCGGAATTGGTGGTGTGATCGGTATTCTGATCGGTGCAGGCTTGTCAGGGCTGATCTCCGCGCTGGAGATCGGAGGATTATCTGCGAAGCTGTCTCCGACGGCAATCATTTTGACAACTTGTTTCTCCTGCGGCGTCGGAATTGTCTTTGGAATCTATCCGGCGAGAAAAGCAGCGAAGATGAGTCCGATCGATGCATTGCGGCAGCTGTAAAAACATGATAGAATAAATTTATTATAGGAAATAAAGGAGGAGAGGTTTATGTTTAAACCAAACAAATTACTTAAGGTTGTATCAATTATCTTCATCGTACTTGCCGTAATGGGGGCGATTGGAACCGTGGGAAGTTATTTTATGTTGCAGTCTATGGGAGATGTTGTAAATGGAGTGGATATGAGTGCAGTGAAAGCAATGGCAACTCCGCTGACACTGCTTCAGGGATTATTTTCTTCCCTTGTAATGCTGATCTGCGGAATCTTTGGCGTGAATGGGAAATCCTTCAAGGCATGTCTGATTGGAATGATCATTTACCTTGTGATCGTTGTGATCGCATTTATCCAGTCTGTGATGTTAGTTGGATTCCAGGTATTTTCGATCATTGACTTTATTCTTCCGATCTTATATCTGTGGGGATTGTACCAGTCAAAAGAATAGGACTGCAGACAGAGCGCCTGAAGGGCAATGCAAAGTTATGCATGGAAGAAATAGGTTGTAAATGTTATACTCAGAAAAAAGATAAGAGAAAGGACAGCGTTCCGGGAAAATAATCTTACCGGGAAGGCTGTCCTTTTTATTTCTTATCTATTTAAGATCAGTTTTGTCAGTTCTACTGGCTCTACAATCTTTCCGTCTTTGTAAACACGCATGTTTCCGGAAGCAATCTCATCGATCAGGATGACTTCATCGTTGTTGTAACCGAACTCGAATTTGATGTCCCAGAGATCCAGTCCGATAGATTTTAAATCATCTGCAACGATCTTTGTGATCTTTAATGTCTGTTCTTTCATGCTTTCGAACATTTCTGGTGTCATGATTCCGAGGGCTGCAAGACCTTCCCCAGTCACAAGTGGATCACCTAATGCGTCGTTTTTGAATGTACACTCTACATAACCACCGTCAAGAACTGTTCCGTCTTCAATGTACTCTCCATATCTGCGGATGAAACTTCCAGTTGCAACTAAACGGCAGATTACCTCTAATCCGTGTCCAAATACAGTTGCAGGGAGAACTTCCATTGTAGCATTTTCTACATCAGCACTTACATAGTGTGTCTTGATGCCTGCATCTTTTAACAGTTCAAAATAGTGAACAGATGTTTCAAGATTTGCTTTGCCGATACCTTCGATTGTTAATCCAACACTATTTTCGCCCGGATCAAAAACTCCGTCTTTTCCAGTACAGTCATCTTTGAATTTGAGCATTACATTTCCGTTCTCAAGGCTGAATACATCTTTGGTTTTTCCTTCATAAATTTTCTTCATTGTACAAATCTCCTTCTGTAATTAATGAGTGTTATCTTACTGAACGTCTTTACTTTATCACAACTGATGGAAGATGAAAACGTTTTTTTTACAATTTTTTTGAAAAAATTGCACAAAAAATAAGAAAAAAACGCATTAAAAATCAAGGCTAATAGAAGTTAAAAATCAGCGCTAATAGATAAAATGGAAATGCATGTTTATGCATATATAATGAATAATATAAAAATATTTTGTGAGGGAAAACACTGGAAATCCGCAGGAAAAACTTGTTTTTGCGAGAGAAAACCGGGTATAATAGGGGGCAGAGAAATTGTTTTGTGCATTTCATCCAAATGAATCAGGCACAAAGTGGGCAGAAAGTACAGAGAAATCGGAAAAAGGGGAGACAGTATGGCAGAGAAGAAAATTTTAATTGTGGAAGATGACAGAGGCTTGAATCAGGGGATCACACTTGCCCTGCGCGCGCCGGAGTATCTGTTTTATCCTGCGTATAATCTCAGTGAGGCGAGAAAAATCTGGAAAGAGGAGAAGCTGTCGCTTGTCCTTTTGGACATCAATCTTCCGGATGGGACCGGATATGAATTTCTCGAGGAGATCCGGCGGGAATCGGAGGTTCCGGTCATTATGCTGACAGCAAATGATCTGGAGATCGATGAGGTGACCGGATTTTCACTTGGGGCAGACGATTATATTACAAAGCCCTTCAGCCTGATGATCCTGCGTGCGCGGGTGGAGCGGATGCTTGCGCGGACGGCGCAGGAGAAAGGGCTTACCTATGAAAAAGACGGCTATCGGTTTGCCTTTGAAGAAATGTATTTTGCGGTGGAGGGGCAGGAGATCATGCTGAGCAGGACAGAACAGAAGCTTCTGCGGCTTTTGCTTGAGAATCAGGGACAGACATTAACGAGGGAGCAGCTTGTGGACCGGATCTGGAGTGATGGGGCGCAGTATGTAGATGAGAATGCGCTGTCAGTCACGGTTGGGAGACTCCGGAAAAAGCTTGACCAGCCGGGAAAGAAAAATCCGATCCAGACGGTATACGGACTTGGCTATGTGTGGGAGAAGTAAGAAAACGAAAGTGTAAAAAAGAAGAAAGCCAAAGTGCAAAAGAAAGACAGAAAAGGGAAAAATGCAGGAAAAAGCAGGAGAATCGTGGATAAGGGGGAAAACAGTATGAGGATATTCCGGACAACAAGGACGCTGCGCAGACTGGATGAAATGCTGACGAAAGCGATCAACGGAACGTTTACAGAGGAGGAGTACAATGAGACAGAACTGTCGCGGCTGGAATCGAAGTGGAAACAGTATTTTACAATGTCCGGCATGTCGATGGAGCGGACAAAGGCGGAACGGGAAAATATTAAGTCTATGATCTCGGATATTTCCCATCAGATGAAGACGCCGCTTGCAAATATTATGCTGTACTCAGAACTTCTGCGCGAGCAGACCGAGGGGGAGCAGGAAAAGTATCTGGCAGAGCAGATTGAGACGTATGCGAAAAAGCTGGAATTTCTCACGACAGCGCTTGTCAAGATGTCCAGGCTGGAGTCAGACGTCTTCGAGATCTGCCCGTCGGTACAGCAGGCAGAAGGTCTTGTGGCGGCGGCAGCAGCGGAGATCCTGCCGAAGGCGCAAAAGAAACAGATCCAGATAGAAATCTGTGGAGAGATGGAAGAAAAGGCATGCTTTGACCAGAAATGGACGCAGGAGGCGCTCTATAATATTCTGGACAATGCAGTCAAATATTCTCCGGAGGGAAGCAGGATCGAGGTGGAAGGAAAGGCGTATGCGATGTATTTCTGCATTGCAGTCAAAGATCAGGGAATCGGCATCCGGGAAGAGGAGCGTGCACAGATCTTCAGCCGTTTCTACCGGTCAGACATCGTGCAGCAGGAAGAGGGGATCGGGATCGGCCTGTATCTGGCAAGAGAAATCATCCAGCGCGAGGGCGGATATATCAAAGTAGAATCAAAAGAAGGAAAGGGGAGCATTTTCAAGATATTTCTCCAGAAAGAGGAAATCTGTCAAAACTGTTAGATTCTGGAAAGATTCTCGTAAGAATGATTTTATAGAATGACCTTATAGAAAAGAACTGCATGACAAGAAGAAGGACAGTTCGTATTCTATAAGGTCGTTTTTATTGGAACCTTTTCCTGAGGTGAAATTTTTCCAGAAAAAGGGAAGCGTGAAACTGTTCAGGAATCAAATATGTGTGATAGAAGGGAGTTGCTGTTATGACAATTTTAGAGGCAAAAGAGTTGAAAAAATATTATGGAAGCGGAGATACACTTGTGAAAGCGCTAGACGGCGTGGATCTGGCAGTGGAGCAGGGAGAATTTGTGTCGATTGTAGGAACATCGGGAAGTGGGAAATCCACACTGCTTCACATGCTAGGTGGACTGGATATTCCGACATCCGGGCAGGTTATTGTCGATGGGAAAAATATTTCCACACTGAAACCGGAGGAACTGACGATTTTCCGCAGAAGAAAGATCGGATTTGTATTTCAGAGTTATAACCTTGTTCCGGTGCTAAATGTCTATGAGAATATCGTACTTCCGATCGAGCTGGATGGAAATGAAGTGGATGAAGAATTTGTGGAAGATGTGATCCATGTACTTGGGTTAGATAAGAAGCGCTACAATCTGCCGTCACAGCTGTCCGGCGGGCAGCAGCAGCGGGTGGCGATCGCCCGGGCGCTTGCCAGTAAGCCGGCGATCATTCTTGCGGATGAGCCGACCGGGAACCTGGACTCCGCCACGAGCCAGGATGTATTAAGTCTTCTCAAAGTGACCAGTGACCGGTTCGGACAGACGGTTGTAATGATCACACATAATGAGGAGATCGCCCAGATGGCAGACCGGATCGTCCGCATCGAGGATGGAAAGATCAAGGGAAGGAATGCGCGCAGAAAGGGCGGTGAATTCTATGCGTAAGGTAAACAACAAGAAAGTGATCGAGAAGATTTCGTACAAAAGCTTCCGGGCAAACCGGACAAGAAATATCATTGCTATTATTGCAATCGCCCTGACCGCAATGCTGTTTACTACATTATTTACAGTGGGGATCGGAACGGCAGAGAATTTCCAGCGGCAGACGATGCGCCAGGCAGGCGGGGATTCCCACGGTGTATTTAAGAATATTACGGAGGAGCAGTACAAAAAGCTGAGCAGTCATCCGCTGGTCAAAGAAAGTGCAGATAATCGGCTTGTGGCAAACAGAGTGGAAAATCCGGAATTTTTAAAGCGGCATATGGAAATATGGTACTATCCGCAGAACTTCTACGGGCATAATTTTGTCGAGATCATCGATGGAAAAGCGCCAGAGAAGGCGGATGAAGTGCTTGTCGATGAGACTTCGTTAAAGTTACTTGGGATGAAAGCAAAGGCAGGGCAGGAAATTACACTGCTTCTGGAAATCCGGCCAGGGCAGGAGCCGGTGGAGCGGACGTTTCACATTTCCGGGGTGACCAAATCGGACCCGGCGCTTGATGTGGGATTTACCATTGTATCTAAGGCATATCTGGCAGAACATCAGGACGAACTGCAGTATACATATGACAAGGATACTTCTCCGGTAGGAGCGATCCGTATGGACATTGTTTTTAAAAATTCCTCAGGAATCCAGAAGAAGTTAGATAAGATGGCTGAGGAAAGTGGATACTCTACGAAGGAGGGAGCAGAGAATTACATTCAGAGCAATGCGAACTGGGCATATATTTCCGAGAGTACTTCCGGAGATCCTATGACAGCCGCTGCGATCGCAGGCGTTGGACTTTTGATTGTCTTAACCGGATATCTGATCATTTATAATATTTTCCAGATTTCGGTTATGAAGGATATTCGGTTTTACGGACTTTTGAAGACGATCGGAACGACCGGAAAGCAGATCAAAAAGATCATCCGAAGGCAGGCATTGCTTCTTTCTGTGATCGGGATCCCGTTCGGACTTTTGGTTGGATTCTTCGTCGGAAAGGCAATTGTGCCAATGATTTTATCACATACGACGATGGGAAACAGTGATCCGGCAGTGTCTATGAACCCGTGGATTTTTGTCGGAGCCGCAGTGTTTGCGCTTGTCACCGTATTTATCTCGGCGAACAAACCGGCGAAACTGGCAGCAAAAGTTTCCCCGGTGGAGGCGGTGCGCTACACCGAAGGTGGAAAACAGATAAAGAAGCAGAAGAAAACGACAGACGGCGGGCGGATCGGCCGGATGGCACTTTCCAATTTGGGAAGAAATAAAGGAAAGACTATCATTGTAATCGTGTCATTGTCACTTGCGATTGTTTTATTAAACAGTATTTTTACATTTACCAATGCATTTGATATGGACAAATATTTATCGCATTTTGTGAGTTCGGATTTCGTGATCGCCAACGCAAAATATTTTAATTCGGAGTATTATGCAAGAATGGAAGATATTCAGGAAACAAACTTAACGGAAAGCTTTATCGAGGCATGCGAAGGGCAGGAAGGATTTGAGAAAGGCGGCAGGATCTATGCGGCGAGAGATCAGGTCGGAGTAAAGATCTCTGATTATAAAGTACCAGAACATTTTCTTACAAATGAAAAAGGCGAACTCTGCTGGATGTGGAATGGAGAAAAGACTCCGGAAACGAAACTGAATGAGGAAAATTATCAGGCGATGTTTTACGGTCTGGATGATTACTTATTTGAAAAAATAGAAGTTTATGAGGGAGAAAAAGATCTTGATGTGATCAAGGAAAAGCTGGCAACGGGAAACTATCTGCTCTATGCAGCGCCGACAGATGACAGTGGTCAGGTAGAGACAGAGGAGATGGCACATCAGGCAGGGGACAAAGTGACTCTGACTTTTCCAAACGGGGAAGAGCGGCAGGTGGAAATCTTATCGGTGATCAAAGATAACTATTATGGACTGTCTACACGTTATTCATCGACATTTCCGTATTATACCACATCGGAAGTTTTTCGGAAGGATTTGCCGGCAGATTATCTGATGAGCTATGTTTTTGATGTGAGAGATGACAGAGTAGAAGCCATTCAGGAATTTGTCAAAAATTATTCCGAAAAGGCAGAACCTACGATGAATTATGAGTCGAAACTGAAATGGCTCAAGGAATTTGAAGATCTGAAAGGTATGTTTACGATCATCGGAGGATTTCTTACATTTGTTGTTGCCGTGATCGGCGTATTGAACTTTATCAATGCGATTCTGACAAGTATCGTTACAAGACTCCGCGAACTTGCAATGTTAGAATCAATCGGAATGACCAAAAAGCAGATCACCCAAATGCTGACACTGGAAGGACTTTACTATGCAGGATTTACACTGGTATTTTCAGCGGTCATCGGTATGCTGATGTCTGTAACGGTATTGCGGGTACTGACCTCACAGATCTGGTTTATGAAATATCAGTTTGTGATCTGGCCAATGCTTCTGACCTTCCCGCTTCTGCTGGTGCTTGGATGGATTGTCCCGAAAGCTGCCTACCATTTCCAGGGGAAGAAAAGCATGATCGAACAGCTGAAAAATGCAGATTGATCCTAAAAAATCAATAGAAAAAAACGCTGCCAGAAGGTATAATGAAAATAAAATAGAAACAAAAGGGAAGTCTGGAGAGAAACGTAAGGCAGAGAAAATTTCCCGGGAAGAGAGGTGAGGGTATGCGGTTATATTTTGTAGACCGGAGAACTTATCAGGCAGCAGCACTTTTTTCTGTAAAATAGTATAGAAGAAAGTGAGGAAAACGGATTGAGGAAATTTTTCAGATTGTTAGGGAAGCAGAGATTATTATTTTTAGCAGCGGTCAGTATTCACATAGTTTTCTGTATAGAAAGTGTTGTGATTCCGGTTGTGTCGGGAGAACTTGTCAATGTGATCACCGCAGATTACACAGCACAGAAGCAGGCAGGATGGGACAGCGGTGGAATCAGATGGAATGTCACGTTATTTTTCATCGTATGTGTGATACAGCTTGTGCTTTCTGTCGTAAATGATTTCGTGCAGAAGAAGTTTGTAAGAGAGGTCAAGGCGGAAATGCGAGGATGTGCCGGCAGCACATTTTCCAGGAAGATCAATTTAAAGCGAGATGAGATTGCCGCGTTTACTTCTTTTCTGAACAATGAGATCCCATGTATTGCAGATCAGTATTTCCTTGGGGTGATCGACATCGCAGGGTGTACCGGGATCTTATTATGTACCTGCATGGCGCTGTTTCAGCTGCACAGCATTCTTGCGGCGATCATCATCGTCATCAGTGTTCTGATCGTCTGCATTCCCAAAATGATGAAAGAAAAGGCAGGTAGTGTAAGGAAAGTCTATACATCGGTTCTGGCAGCTTACAACACACAGGTAGAATCGTGCTTAAAAGGGAGTCATATTCTGCGGGCATATCAGTACCACCGCCGGGCAAATCAGTGGCTGGAACAGAAAAACCGTCAGGTAAAGCAGGCGGAAGGAAGAATGGCTATCTGCCAGGTAGAAGTGCAGGGGCTGACAGCAGTGTTGCAGATCAGCAAAACATTCTTGATTTTTGTCGTGGGACTCTGGCTGATCCAAAAGGGGCAGATGGCAGTCGGCGGACTGCTTGTCGCAGTGCAGCTTGCAGGAAATGTAGCTGCGCCGATCGAGGTGCTTGCATACACCTTTCACGCCAGAAATGAGGCGAAACCTCTTGTCGGGAAGTATGAACAGATGGTCGTTGTGGAAGAGACCGGGCAGAAGACGCAGACGCCGATGCCGCAAAACTTTCATGAACTTTGTGTAGAAAACCTTTCTTATGGGAGGAACGGCGTTCCGATCCTGGAGCAGGTATCCTTTCGGTTTGAAGCTGGTAAGAAGTATATGATCAGCGGAAAGAGCGGTTCAGGCAAGTCTACTTTGCTGCGGATCATCGGCCAGATGCAGGAAGGAACATATAGTGGAAGGATCACAGTGGATGGAATGGATATCCGCCAGATACAAAAAGAATCGTATTATCAGACAGTAGGGATCGTCTTTCAAGAACCATATTTATTCTGGGCGTCACTGGAAGAAAATATTCTGCTTGGCAGGGAGATACCGGAGGAACGGTTTCAGAAGATCCTGGAAAAATTAAATCTTTCCGGTCTGCTTGAGCGGTTCCGCGGCCAAGAACTGAACCTGGAAACGATAGATACTCTTTCCGGCGGCGAAAAACAACGGATTGCACTCGCGCGGGCGATGGTCGGATCTCCGAAAATCTATCTGTTGGATGAAGCAACTTCCGCGCTGGATGAGGAGAACTCTTATAGAGTTGAAGAAATGCTTCTCTCCGAGAAAGCGCTGGTGCTCCATGTCTGCCATAAGCCGACAGAAAAACTCCGGTCAGCGTATGACAGAGAAATAATCTTTGATAAAAAAATTGAGAAAACATTGTTGACATAAGTTGCTACAATAAATGAGGGGAGAATCATTGAGGGGCTCATGAAAAAGGTATT
Source organism: uncultured Faecalimonas sp. (assembly GCA_963557735.1). Lineage (GTDB taxonomy): Bacteria > Bacillota > Clostridia > Lachnospirales > Lachnospiraceae > Faecalimonas. Next base: position 14,677 of record CAUWEA010000069.1, read on the forward strand.
CTACTTAGCGTAGATTGTAAAAAAAGATCTTACTGATACAATAAACTTATAGGTGAAGGGAGATTACTATGAGTTATGTAACAGGAAATACGATAAGAACGTTAAGGATCAAACATGGAATCACGCAAAAGGAATTGGCAGAAAAACTGAATGTGAGCGATAAAACAATTTCAAAATGGGAAACAGAAAAAGGCTTGCCGGATATCAGTATAGTAGAAGAGTTGGCAAAAGCGCTTCATGTCTCACTGACAGAATTATTTACCGGAGATCTGAAGACAAATGAAAATGTATCCGGAAATATAAAAAGAATACAATTCTATGTATGCCCGATTTGTGGGAATATTATAACAGCTGTAGGCGAAGGAAATTTTTCTTGTTGTGGAATAACACTTCTAAAGCAGGAAGCAGAAACCGCTGAGAAAGAGCACTCACTTTTTGTAGAAACTGTTGACAATGAATTTTCTATTGTGATGGAACATTCGATGAGTAAAGGGCATTATGTATCTTTTATTGCCTATGTCACATCAGGGTCTGTAGAAATAGTAAAACTATATCCCGAGCAAGATATTTCTGTACGATTTCGAAAAAAGGGACATGGATTTTTATATAGCTATTGTAACAGACATGGACTGTTCAGAAAATATATCTGATTCTATTTTTTACAAATGTGGAAGCGGACAATTACAAAAGGGTTTACTTAACAAATAAAAAATATTTATTTGCATATGCAACAGTAATAGAAGAACTATATTGTCTGCTTTCACCGTGTAGTTACGATAATATTTCGTACCGATCAATGATGAGGGAAGGTAGAGAAAACAATGGAAAATCACGGAGAGCGGTCGAAAGAGCGGCGAATAATTGTATGAATTGTACAAATAAAATAAAAAATAAAAAAACTATTGACAATTCGAGTCGAAGA
>CAUWEA010000070.1:0-15517 GCA_963557735.1 uncultured Faecalimonas sp.
GATCAGGTCGGCGCGCTGACGCATACCACCGGAAAGTTCAGAAGGCCTTGCTTTGGCAAAGTTCTGAAGCCCGTAGGTAGTGAGCAGTTCCTTTGCTTTTTCTTTTGTCCGGCTGTTCAATTTGTGCTGGATCTCCAGACCAAGGATAATATTCCGGTAGATGGAGCGCCATTCAAACAGATGGTCTTTCTGAAGCATATAGCCGATGTTGGCATTGTGTAGTTCTACGGATTTTCCGTGGATCAGGATCTGCCCTTCTTCCGGCCTGAGGAGTCCGGCAATCAGCGACAAGAGCGTGGATTTTCCGCATCCGGATGGTCCGACGACAGCGATAAATTCCCCCTTTTTTACCGAAAAAGAGATGTGGCTTAAAGCGGGCGTCTCACCGTCCAGCGTGTGGTAGGCATAACTGACATTTTGAAATTCTAATATAGTTTCCATAAAAGCCTCCAGTCTGTTTCTATTCAATTTATGCGGAAGAAAGGGAAAGGGTGCAAAAGGAGAGACGGGAAAGATGGATTGTTTTTTTCGCGTGGTCGTGTATAATAGCAGCAGAGGAAGCAAAACGAACAGAAAAAAAGGATGAACAGAAATGGAAGAAAGAAAAATACAAAGTCTGCCGGAAGAAAAGGAGAAAAGCAGACAGATGGCAGCGCAGCCAAAGAGAAATTATCAAAAAGAACTGGAGAAACTGCTGGAGAAATTTGAAAAAGAGGGAAGGGTACCGTCCCTTCTTTTGCACAGCTGCTGCGCGCCCTGCAGCAGTTATGTATTAGAGTATCTGTCGCAGTATTTTTATATTACAGTATTTTATTATAATCCCAATATTTATCCGGACACGGAGTATGACAAGCGGGTGCTGGAACAACAACAGCTGATCGGGAAGATTCCTGCAAAGTATCCGATTTCCTTTCTGGCAGGCGCTTATGACAAACAGCTGTTTTATGACACTGTCAGAGGAGTGGAGAAGGAAAAAGAAGGAGGAGAGCGCTGCTTTCGCTGTTATGAGATGAGACTGAGGGAGGCTGCAAGGGAGGCAAAAAAGGGCGGATTTGATTATTTTACAACGACACTTAGCATCAGCCCGATGAAAAATGCAGCAAAACTAAATGAGATCGGTGAGCGAATCGGAGAAGAGGAAGGTGTTTTGTACCTTTTGTCAGATTTTAAGAAAAAGAACGGATACAGACGCTCGGTAGAACTTTCAGAGATATTCGGGCTTTACCGCCAGGATTACTGCGGGTGTATCTTTTCAAGGCAGGAGCGGGAGGCACAGAAGCAGGCGGCGCTGGCAGATAAAAATATGTAAAAAGTAATAAAAGACAAAGAAAAAATCTGTAAAAAAATAAGATAATGTTGGAAAATTATACAAAAATGTGGTAGACTATGAAAAATGAGCAACAGAAAAGAGGAACAGATATGGCACAATTATGGGGTGGACGATTTACAAAAGAAACAGATCAGATGGTATATCAGTTCAATGCATCGATTTCTTTTGACAGACGATTTTATGCGCAGGATATCCGGGGAAGCATCGCACATGTGATGATGCTGGCGAAGCAGGGGATCCTGACGGAGGAAGAGAGGCAGAAGATGATCTCCGGTCTGGAAGGGATCTTAAGAGATGTGGAGGATGGTGTTCTTGAAATTTCTGAACAGTATGAAGATATCCACAGTTTTGTAGAGGCAGTTTTGATCGACCGGATCGGGGAGCCGGGCAAGAAATTGCATACGGGGAGAAGCAGGAATGATCAGGTTGCCCTCGATATGAAGCTTTACATCAGAGATGAAGTATACGCGGCAGACAATCTCCTGAAAGAACTGCTGGAGGTGCTGCTCGCTGTCATGGAGGAACACATTGATACCGTGATGCCTGGATTTACGCATCTTCAGAAGGCGCAGCCGATCACACTGGCGCATCATATGGGCGCTTATTTTGAAATGTTTAAGCGGGACCGCTCCCGGATGAAAGATATTTATCAGAGAATGAACTATTGTCCGCTTGGCTCGGGGGCGCTGGCAGGGACGACCTATCCGCTGGACAGAGCGTATACGGCGGAGCTTCTTGGATTTGCAGGACCGACCTGGAACAGTATGGACTCTGTGTCAGACAGAGACTATCTGATTGAATTTTTATCTGCACTGTCGATGGTCATGATGCATCTGAGCCGTTTTTCAGAGGAGATCATCATCTGGAACAGCAATGAATATCAGTTTGTGGAGATCGATGATGCGTATAGTACCGGCAGCAGTATCATGCCGCAGAAGAAGAATCCGGACATTGCAGAACTTGTCCGTGGAAAGACCGGGCGTGTCTACGGCGCGCTGACATCACTGCTTGTGACGATGAAAGGACTGCCGCTTGCTTATAACAAGGATATGCAGGAGGACAAGGAGCTTGCTTTTGATGCGATCGATACGGCAAAAGGCTGTCTGTCGCTGTTTACCGGTATGCTCCGCACGATGAAATTCCAGAAGGAACAGATGGAGCAGAGCGCTAAGAATGGATTTACAAATGCGACGGATGCGGCAGATTATCTTGTCGGACGTGGAGTGGCATTTCGTGATGCGCACGGGATTGTCGGACAGCTTGTTCTGACCTGCCTTGAGAAAGGAATTTCACTGGAGGAGATGACACTGGAAGAATATCAGCAGATTTCGCCGGTATTCCAGGAAGACATTTATGATGCGATCAGTCTGAAGACCTGCGTGGAAAAGCGCAATACGATCGGGGCACCGGGGCGTGAGGCGATGGAGCAGGTGATCTCCCTTCAGAAGCGTTATTTGTCCCAGTCGGACACGTTTTCAAAATAAGATCAAAAGACAGAAGAATTTGGCAAGGAGAGGAAAGAAAGATGGAGAGAAAATTAAGAGTAGGAATTTTAGGAGCGACTGGAATGGTAGGACAGAGATTCATTTCGCTGTTAGAAGATCATCCATGGTTTGAGGTGGTGACCGTTGCAGCCAGCCCAAGATCTGAAGGAAAGACTTATGAGGAAGCAGTCGGAGACCGCTGGAAAATGAAAACACCGATGCCGGAGGCAGTTAAGAAATTAGTTGTCATGAATGTCAATGGGGTAGAAAAAGTGGCTGCAGGCGTTGATTTTGTATTCAGTGCGGTAGATATGTCAAAAGAAGAGATTAAGGCGATCGAGGAAGCATATGCAAAGACTGAGACACCGGTCGTGTCAAACAACAGTGCACACCGCTGGACAAAGGATGTGCCGATGGTGATCCCGGAGATCAATCCGGAACATTTTGAGATCATCGAAGCACAGAAGGCGCGTCTCGGAACCGAGAGAGGATTTGTTGCAGTGAAGCCGAACTGCTCGATCCAGAGTTATGCGCCGGTTCTTACTGCATGGAAGGAATTTGAACCGACAGAGGCAGTTGCGACGACTTACCAGGCGATTTCAGGAGCAGGCAAGACGTTTGCAGACTGGCCGGAGATGGTGGAAAATATCATTCCGTTTATCGGAGGAGAGGAAGAAAAAAGCGAGCAGGAACCGCTCAGGATCTGGGGAGAGATCAAAGACGGCGAGATCGTGAAGGCAGAGAGCCCGGTGATCACAACACAGTGTATCCGTGTTCCGGTTCTGGACGGGCATACGGCGGCAGTTTTCGTAAAATTTGCGAAGAAGCCGACAAAGGAACAGCTGATCGAGAAGCTTGTGACGTTTAAAGGGCTGCCGCAGGAACTAGAACTTCCAAGTGCGCCAAAGCAGTTTATCCAGTATCTTGAGGAAGATAACCGTCCGCAGGTAAAACTGGATGTAGATTTTGAGAATGGTATGGGGATTTCTGTCGGACGTCTGAGAGAAGACAGTGTGTATGATTATAAGTTTGTCGGACTTTCCCACAATACTGTCAGAGGTGCAGCAGGCGGTGCGGTGCTCTGCGCGGAGACACTGACTGCAAAAGGATATATCAAGGCGAAATAGAGGATAAAGGGAAAAGGGGCTGTAAGCATGCAGAAAGAGCTGATTTGCAGTGCCTTTTTCTGTTTCCGGAAGAGTTTGTGGCAGGGTATGGAAATGAAAATGGAAATTTGTTATACTGAGAACTGACAAAGAAAGACTGGAACTGCGAAAAAGAGGAAGGTGTTCAAATGAGGAAAGAACTATTAGCTTACACACAGAACAGAGAGCTGTCCTGGCTTCGTTTTAATGAAAGGGTGCTGCAGGAAGCGCAGGATCCGACCGTGCCGCTTCTGGAACGGATGAAGTTTGTTGCGATCTTTACAAGTAATCTGGATGAGTTTTTTATGATCCGGGTAGGAAGCCTCTATGATATGGGGATGGTCGGGAAGAATCACATCGATGATAAGACCGGGTGGAGCGCGAAGCAGCAGCTGGAGAAGATCTATGCCGCAGTCGCGCCGCTTTATAAGGAGCGGGAGAAGACGTACGCGGAGATCAAAAAGCAGCTGGGACCTTATGGGATCTGCGGGCTTTCATTTAAAGAACTGGCACAGCAGGAGAAGAAGTTTGTAAAAAAATATTTTAAAGAACAGATCCTGCCGCTTCTGTCCCCACAGATCGTAGACCCCAATCATCCATTTCCACATCTTCTGAACAATGAGATCTATGTGACTGCAACATTAAAAGAAAATGGCAGATCGCTGTTTGGCATTGTTCCGGTACCGCAGTTTATTTCTGATATTTTATATCTTCCGGGACATGATATCCGTTACATCCGTATGGAAAAAGTGATCATGGAATATCTGGAACTGATTTTCGGGCAGTATGAAATTGCGGACCGCAATTATATCTGTGTGACGAGAAATGCGGATATTTCCCCGGATGATGAAGCATTTGACATTAACGATGATTTTCGCTGCCGGATGAAAAAGACGCTGCATAAGCGCAGGAGAATGGCGGTTGTGCGGCTCGAGGTGGCAGAGAATCTGAGCAAAGAGCGGGAACAGTATTTCTGCAGCAAATTCAATATTACACCGAAACAGATTTTTCGCACAAAGGTACCGATGAAACTGGATTTTATATTTTCAGTGATCGATAAAGTACCGGATTCTATGAAGCGTGCGCTGACGTATGAGTCATTTTCCCCGCAGGCGGCGAAGATGGTCGAACCGGGCAGCATGATGAAGCAGATCCGGAGAAGGGATATACTGCTCTCTTACCCATATGAAAGTATGGATCCGTTCCTCGGACTGATCAAGGAGGCATCCACAGATCCGAATGTCATGACGATCAAGATTACGATCTACCGTCTTGCAAGGAAGACAAGACTGGTGGAATATCTGTGCGCGGCAGCTGAAAACGGAAAAGAAGTGACGGTGCTGATCGAGCTGCGGGCGAGGTTTGATGAGCAAAATAATATCGACTGGTCCGAGCGGCTTGAGGAGGCGGGATGCCGTGTGATCTATGGGTTTGAAGGGTACAAGGTGCACTCGAAGATCTGTCTGATCACTTACCGGCACCGCAATGAGATCCAGTATATCACGCAGATCGGAACGGGAAATTATAATGAGAAGACAGCTGCGATGTACACGGACGTCTCTCTGATGACGGCAGACCGCAGGATCGGGGAAGATGCGGCGGAGTTTTTCAAAAATATGTCGATCAGCAACCTGGATGGAAGGTATGAGGAACTGATCGTCGCGCCGACAAGCTTAAAGCAGAAGATCTTACTGTTGATCGACGAGGAGATTGAAAAAGGTCCGAACGGAAGGATTGTGATGAAGATGAATTCTGTGACGGACATGGATTTTATTGAGAAGATTGCCGAGGCATCCAGAGCCGGTGTCCGGGTGGATCTGATTGTGCGCGGAATCTGCTGTATCCTGCCGGGGATTGAAGGCGAGACAGAGAATCTGAGAGTCATCAGCATTGTGGGGCGGTATCTGGAGCATGCCAGAATTTTCAGCTTTGGAGTCAGGGAGGATCAGAAACTTTATATCGGATCGGCAGATATGATGACAAGAAATACGGAAAAACGTGTGGAAGTAGCATGTCCGGTATATGATCCGGCAGTGAAAAGACAGCTGAATCATCTTTTAAAAGTGATGTTGTCAGACAATGTGAAAGCACGTATCCTGACAAAGGATGGAACGTACAGAAAGCGTGAGCAGGGCGCGCGCGAGGTGAATGCACAGGAAGTGTTTATGCAGGAAGCACTCCGGGACAGACAAAAGGAAAAAAAGCGTGAGCCGGAAGTATTCCGCAGACTTTTGGATCTGCTCCATAAGAAATAAGAAAGACAGAAGGGAAGAAAAAAATGAGTATAAAGAAAACAATGTTTGGAACAACAAAACGGGGAGAGGAGGTTTCACTCTATACGCTCTCCAATGAGCATGGAATGGAGATCGCCGTGACAGATCTTGGTGCGACTCTTGTGAAAGTGCTCGTAACAGATAAAAACGGCGGGAAGAAAGATGTAGTGCTTGGATATGATACTCCGCAAAAATATGAAGAGGCCGATAAGTTTTTCGGCGCGATCGTCGGAAGATGTGCAAACCGGATCGGAGGCGCCTCCTTTGAACTGAATGGAAAGACGTATACACTGGCGCAGAATAATAATGGAAACAACCTGCACAGTGGGATGGATTTTTTCAATGTCCGAATTTGGAATGTAAAAGAAAAAAAAGAAGATCAGATCACTTTTGTGCTGGACAGTAAAGATGGCGATCAGGGTTATCCGGGGGCAGTGCAGATTGAGGTAAGTTACACACTGACTGCAGACGATACAGTCAGGATCCATTACCATGCAGTGCCGGATCAGGATACGATCCTGAATATGACAAACCACAGTTATTTCAACCTTGACGGGCATGAGAAGAAGGATGTGCTTGCGCAGCGTGTGCAGATCGATGCGGATGCATTTACAAGAGCAGATGCAGAGTCGGTTCCGACTGGAGAGATCCTTTCCGTGGAGGGAACACCGATGGATTTCAGAAAGGGAAGACAGATCGGAGATGGGATCGAGAGTGATTATGAAGCAATCCGTCTTGGAAACGGATACGATCATAACTGGGTATTAAATCATCCGGGAACTTACCGCAAGGTGGCGGAGATGGAAGGTGCAGAAAGCGGCATTGTAATGGAAGTATGGACAGATCTTCCGGGAATGCAGTTTTATACCGCAAATTTTGTAGAGCATGAGGAAGGAAAAGATGGCATCTGCTATGGAAGAAGTAGCGGTGCATGTTTTGAGACACAGTATTTCCCGGATGCGATCCACAAAGAACATTTTGAAGGCCCGGTCTGCAAAGCAGGAAGTCCGTATGAGACAACCACGGCATATCATTTTACAGTAAAGTAGGTACCCATGGGAAAATCAGTATATATTGCGGAGAAGCCAAGCGTCGCACAGGAATTTGCAAAGGCATTAAAATTAAATACAAGACGAAGAGACGGATATCTGGAGGCGGACAATGCGATCGTGACATGGTGTGTCGGACATCTTGTCACGATGAGCTATCCCGAAGTATATGATGCGAAACTGAAACGGTGGAGTCTGGATACCCTTCCGTTTCTGCCAGAAGAATTTAAGTACGAAGTGATCCCGGCAGTAAAAAAGCAGTTTGAGATTGTAAAGGAGCAGCTGACAAGAACAGATGTGGACACGATCTATGTCTGCACCGACTCCGGGCGGGAAGGAGAGTATATTTACCGGCTGGTAGAGCAGATGGCAGGAGTGAAAGGAAAAGTGCGAAAGCGCGTCTGGATCGATTCCCAGACCGAGGAGGAGATCCTCCGCGGGATCAAAGAGGCGAAACCGCTGGAAAGCTATGACAATCTGAGTGCATCTGCATATCTGCGGGCAAAAGAGGATTATCTGATGGGAATTAATTTCTCAAGACTTCTGACTTTGAAATATGGAAACAGTATTTCCAACTATCTGCGGACAAAGTATACGGTGCTTTCTGTCGGGCGGGTAATGACCTGTGTGCTCGGCATGATCGTGCGCAGGGAGCGGGAGATCCGGGAGTTTGTAAAGACTCCGTTTTTCCGTGTACTTGCCACGATCGATATGGATGGGCAGACTTTTTCGGGAGAATGGCGCGCGGTCAAAGGTTCACGGTATTTTGGTTCTTTTGATCTCTACAAGGAGAATGGATTCCAGAAAAAGGAGAAAGCAGAAGAATTGATCGCATATTTGAGCGATCCAAAGCCGCTCACCTGCGAGATTCTCTCTGTTGAGAAGAAAAAAGAAAAGAAGAATCCACCGCTTTTATTTAATCTGGCAGAGCTTCAGAATGAGTGTTCCAAACGGTTCAAGATCAGTCCGGATGAGACGCTCCGCATCGTGCAGGAACTTTATGAGAAGAAGCTTGTCACTTATCCGAGAACAGATGCCCGTGTACTTTCGACTGCGGTTGCAAAAGAGATCCATAAGAATCTGAACGGGCTCTCCAGATATGAGATGGCAGGGCCGTTCCTGACAGATATTTTACAGTTTGGAAGCCACAAAGGGCTTGAGAAGACCCGCTATGTCAATGACAGGCAGATCACAGACCACTACGCGATCATACCGACCGGTCAGGGGCTCGCCGCGCTGCAGGCAGTTGCTCCGACGGCAAGGAGTGTATACGATCTGATCGTCAGACGGTTTTTGAGTATCTTTTATCCGCCGGCGGTATATCAGAAAGTCACCATTGTGACAAAGCGGAAGGAAGAACAGTTTTTCTCTTCTTTTAAAGTGCTTGCCGAGGAAGGATATCTGAAAGTAGCCGGAGTGCCGGGCGCAAAAAAAGAAGAAGAGGCCGACGGTGAGGAGGAAAATCAGAGTACAGATCTGTTTGCTCTTGTGCAGAAACTGCGAAAGGGAATGCAGCTGGATCTGCGTGGATTTCAGATCAAGGAGGGAGAGACATCTCCGCCGAAACGATATAATTCTGGTTCGATCATTCTTGCGATGGAGAATGCCGGGCAGCTGATCGAAGATGAGGAACTGCGGGCACAGATCAAAGGAAGTGGGATCGGAACGAGTGCAACACGGGCAGAGATCTTAAAGAAACTGATCCATATTAAATATTTGTCACTGAATAAAAAGACACAGATCATTACGCCGACACTGCTCGGTGAGATGGTATTTGAGGTGGTCGGACATTCAATCCGTTCTCTTTTGAACCCGGAGCTGACAGCGAGCTGGGAAAAGGGGTTAAATTATGTGGCAGATGGGGAAATTACCCCGGATGAATATATGGAGAAACTGGAACGGTTCGTGAAGAATCACACAGATGGTGTGCTGAGACTGAATAATCAGTATCAGCTGCGCGCGTGCTATGACAGGGCAGCCAGTTTTTACCGGCAGCCAAAGATGTCGGAGAAAGCACCGGGAAAAAAGAAAGATCCGGTAAAGCAATAAGAAAATCAGACTAGAAAGGAAAGCAGACATGGAACAGATGACAGTAGCAGAATTATATACATTAGAGGAGACGATCGCCAGCGCGATCTTTGACGGTGTGACTTATCCATGGGAGGTACTCCCGAAGATCGGAGCATTTATCACAGCACTTGGCAGTACGCTTCCGGAGGAAGAGTATGAGAAAACCGGGGAGGATATCTGGATCGCAAAGTCGGCAAAAATTGCCGCAACTGCAAGTATCCACGGGCCGGCGATCATCGGAAAGGACGCCGAGATCAGACACTGTGCGTTTATCCGTGGAAATGCGATCGTGGGAGAAGGAGCTGTCGTAGGAAATTCTACCGAACTGAAAAATGTAATTTTATTTAACAAAGTGCAGGTGCCGCACTATAATTATGTAGGAGATTCCATACTCGGGTACAAATCGCATATGGGAGCAGGGGCAGTTACCTCCAATGTGAAATCTGATAAATCGCTTGTGAAAGTGAAGGCGCAGGAGAAGACGATCGAGACGGGACTGAAAAAATTCGGTGCAATGCTTGGAGATGAGGTAGAAGTAGGATGTGGAAGCGTACTCAACCCGGGAAGTGTGGTCGGAAGACATACGAATATTTATCCACTTTCCATGGTGCGCGGAGTCATCCCGGCAGGAAGTATTTACAAAAAGCAGGGAGAGATTGTCGCAAAACAGTAAGGAGACTTTCTATCAGAGCAGAAATTGTGTATAATAGAACAGAAAAGACGGTTCAGAAGACCGCAGATTCTGGCAGAAGGGCAACAAAAGCCAGATGAGAAGGAGGATGATTGACTATGTTACAGGATGATTATGTTACATTTGAGATTGGAAAGGCAAAGCATATCGCGCTGGTCGCGCACGATGGAAAGAAAAAAGAACTTGTAGAGTGGTGTGATAAAAACAAAGATATTTTAAAAGGGCATTTTCTCTGCGGAACCGGGACGACATCCAGACTGATCGCAGAGAAGACAGGACTTCCGGTGAAAGGTTATAACAGCGGACCGCTTGGAGGAGATCAGCAGATCGGGGCAAAGATTGTTGAGGGAAATATCGACTTTATGATCTTTTTGTGGGATCCGCTCGAGGCGCAGCCACATGATCCGGATGTGAAGGCGCTTTTGCGTATCGCAGTCGTATACGATATTCCGATCGCAAACAATCTGGCGACTGCAGATTTCATGCTGCATTCCAAATATATGAGCGAGCCATATTACCGGAAAGTAGAAAACTTTAACAAAACAGTGCAGGAGCGAGTAGAGCAGATGAAATAGCAGGGGGATCCCCTGCTATTTTAGCTATATCACGGGACCAGTCATAAATCTTTTGCAGAATGCTTACAATGGTAGTAGACGAAATCAAAAGGAGTTGCAAGATGAGAACGATTCTGGCAGTAGTATTGAGCGTTATTTTGTGCACCGGAACTGTCTGCGCGATGCCGCCCGACCGGAAGATGCTGCATGAAGATGGAGAGGGGCAGATAAAAAAAGAGCAGGAAGAAGAACCGGCAAAGCAGGAACCGGAGCTGACAGCCCGGTCGGCAGTTCTGGTAGAGGCATCTACCGGGAAGATCATCTATGAGAAGCAAAAAGAAGAGCAGCTTCCGCCTGCGAGTGTGACAAAGGTTATGACGATGCTTCTGATCCTGGATGCAGTGGAAGATGGAAAGATCAGACTGGAGGATGAAGTGACAGTGTCAGAGTATGCGGCATCTATGGGAGGAAGCCAGGTATTTCTGGAACCGGGAGAGGTGCAGACGGTAGATACCATGCTAAAATGTATCGCGGTCGCAAGTGCGAATGATGCCTGTGTAGCGATGGCAGAGTACATAGCCGGAAGCGAGGAAACTTTTGTAGAACAGATGAACGCGCGGGCGAAAGGGCTTGGGATGGAACACACCCATTTTGTAAACTGCAATGGTCTTGATGCAGACGGGCATCTGACAACAGCTTACGATATTGCACTGATGTCCAGGGAACTGATCACGAAGCATCCGGAAATTGAAAACTATTCGATGATCTGGATGGAAACGATTACGCACAAAACAAGGAAAGGAACGAGTGAATTTGGTCTGTCAAATACAAATAAATTAGTGCGGCATTATCCATATGCCACCGGGCTGAAAACCGGATCGACAAGCAAGGCAAAGTTTTGTATTTCTGCCACGGCAAGAAAGGATGGGCTGGATCTGATCGCAGTGATCATGGCAGCGCCGGATTCTAAGATGCGCGTCAAAGATGCAACGACACTTTTAAATTATGGGTTTGGAAAATGTACAAAGTATGAAGAGGAAGAAACTGGGCTAAAGCCTGCCAAGATAGCGCGGGGAACACAAGAGACACTGCAAATAAAGCCGGAAGCGCCATTTCGTTATGTGGATACAACCGGGGCAAATTTATCCGGGATCAGGAAAAAACTGAAATTGAAGAAAGAACTTACAGCGCCGGTCAAAAAAGGAGAAAAGGTCGGAGAACTTGTCTACACGTTACAAGGAGAAATACTTGGATCTGTGGCAGTCCGGGCTGACCAGACAGTAGATGAGATTACCTACGGATATGTATTGAAAAAGATGCTGCGAAGCTTTTTGTTGTAAAACGCTCAAAAAAATTATATAATGGAAAGCAAATCAGCATTGCTGTAGGTGCAAATGAGATGTAAAAGAGGATAAGGAAACAGATATGGCAAGAGAAAGTATAAAGATCCTATTGATTTTGGGGGTGGCGGCAGTTCTCTGTGTACTGGAGATGATACGGGAACTCCATACATTTAAAATGACACATTATACGGTGGAATCGCCGAAGCTGACCGGGGAGGAGACAAAGTTTATTCTGCTCAGTGATCTTCATAACAAGGTGTATGGAAGGCATAATAAGCGTCTTTTGTCTGCGATCGCAAAACAGCGTCCGGCAGCGATCCTGATCGCAGGCGACATGCTTGTCGGCAAAAAAGGAGTATCCCCGCAGCCGGCTCTGGAATTTGTAAAATCTCTGGCAAATATTTGTCCGGTATTTTATGCGAATGGAAATCATGAACAGCGCATGAAGGAAAAACCGGAAGAGTACGGGCGGATTTATGAGCGCTACAAGAAAGCGCTGTGCGAGGAGCAGGTGATCTTTCTCGAGAACCGTTCTGTTGTCCGGGAATGGAATGGAGATCTGTTTACAGTTTCCGGACTGGAGATCCCGTATGAGGGGTATGCGAGAAGAAGATATCACAAAGTTACGGTTGCAGAGATTGAGCAGCGGATCGGGAGAGCGAGCAGGGCAAGTTATCAGATCCTGATCGCGCACAATCCGGCCCATGTTCCTGCATACAGAGAATGGAAAGCAGATCTTGTCGTTGCCGGACATTTTCATGGGGGACTGGTGCGGATTCCGTTTTTCGGAGCGGTGATCACGCCGCAGCTTAAGATTTTCCCTAAATACAGCGGGGGGATCTACAGGGAAGGACAGACGACGACGGTTGTCAGCAGGGGAATCGGGGAACATACGATCCCAATCCGGCTGTTTAATACACCGGAGGTCGTCGTACTGCATATGAAAGGAAGACGATAATGGGAATACCAGTGAAACTTCAGGTGTTTGAGGGACCGCTCGATCTGCTTCTGCATTTGATCGATAAGAATAAGATAGATATTTATGACATTCCGATCGTGGAGATCACGAGGCAATATATGGAGTATATCCGTGAGATGGAGCGGGAGGATCTGGACATTATGAGTGAGTTCCTTCTGATGGCGGCAACACTTTTGGATATTAAATCAAAGATGCTACTCCCTAAAGAGGTCAATGAAGAAGGAGAGGAGGAAGATCCGAGGCAGGAACTGGTGGAACAGCTTCTGCAATATAAGTTATATAAGTACATGTCCTATGAACTCAGAGACCGGGAAATGGATTCTGACAGAGTTCTGTACAAAGAACCGACGATTCCGCAGGAAGTAAGAGAATACACAGAACCGGTTGACCTGGATCTTCTTCTCGGCGATCTGGATCTTCGCAGGCTGAATCAGATCTTTCAGGAGGTCATGCGGAAAAAAGCAGACAAAATGGATCCGGTGCGAAGTAAATTTGGCACGATCGAGAAAGAAGAGGTAACGCTTGCAGCTAAGATGTCCTATGTAGAAGAATATGCGATGCTGAACGGATATTTCAGCTTTCGGCAGCTTCTTACAAGACAACACAGCAAGCTGCACGTGATCGTAACATTTCTTGCAGTACTGGAACTGATGAAAGTCGGCAAGATCCAGATCCGGCAGGAGAGTACATTTGCAGAGATCATGATCACTTCCATGATGTAGAAGCTATAAAAAGCTGTGATAAAAAGGAAGGAAAAACGGTATCAGAATCACAGGAGAAAGGAACAGAGGACATGGAGAAAAAGACAGAGAAAGAACTGCTGGGGGCTGTGGAAGCAATCCTTTTTACAATGGGAGAGTCTGTGAGTCTTTCCAAACTGGCGTCTGCGATCGGAAGGCAGGAGGCAGAGACAAAAGGGCTTCTGGAAGAACTGAAAAAGCAATATCAGAAAAAGGAGAGAGGCATCCAGCTGATTGAACTGGAAGATTCCTATCAGCTCTGTACAAAGCCGGAGCTGTATGATTATCTTATCCAGGTTGCAAAGCAGCCAAAGAAGCATGTGCTGACGGATGTGCTTCTGGAAACACTGGCGATCGTTGCGTACAGACAGCCGGTCACAAAGATCGAGATTGAAAAGATCCGCGGGGTGAAGACCGATCATGCAGTAAACAAACTTGTGGAGTATGATCTGATCTGCGAGGTGGGAAGGCTGGACGCACCGGGGAAACCACTGCTGTTTGGGACGACGGAAGAATTCCTGCGGCGGTTCGGAGTACAGTCGGTGGAAGAACTTCCAGGCATTGCGCCGGAGCAGCTGGAGGATTTTAAAGAAGAGGCGGAGCGGGAGATCAAAGACCGTCTGGATGTATGACCGGGAGGGATACAGGCATACATAATCGGGGAAGTCTGGTCATACAATGAAGTAACAGAACAACAGGTGTATGCTTATGAAGAACATATGGATCGGAATTTTGGCAGGTTTCCTTTTGATCACTTGTCCTGTCAGTGCAAAAGAAGAAGTGGAACAGTTATACGCCCAGTCAGCGGTCTTGATGGACGCGGACAATGGGCGTGTTTTATTTGAAAAGAACGGTTCAGAAAAAAAGCCGATGGCAAGTACTACAAAGATCATGACATGTATTCTGGCATTGGAGGAGGGGAATCTTACCGATGTTGTGAATGTGTCAGAGTACGCCGCAAGGCAGCCGAAAGTCCATCTGGGGATGCAGATGGATGAGAAGTTTTATTTGCGTGACCTTCTCTATTCTCTGATGCTGGAATCGCACAACGACAGTGCAGTGGCGATCGCAGAGCATATCGGAGGGAGTGTGCAGGCATTTGCGGATAAAATGAATGAGAAAGCAAAAGAGATCGGCTGTGGAAATACTTATTTTATTACACCGAATGGACTGGATGCATCGGACGAAAAAGGAGAGCATTCCACTACGGCAGAAGATCTGGCGAAGATCATGAGTTACTGTATTTTAAAATCTCCACAGAAAGAAACCTTTCTTTCGATCACCCGGAAAGAAACTTATCATTTTATGGATGTGGACTGCAGGCGTTCTTTTTCCTGCAACAATCACAATGCATTTCTGGCAATGATGGACGGGGCATTGTCGGGGAAAACCGGATTCACGGGGAAAGCAGGCTACTGTTATGTGGGCGCGCTTGAGAGTGAGGGGAGAACCTTTGTAGTTGCACTGCTTGGCTGTGGGTGGCCGAATAACAAAGGATATAAATGGGCAGATACAAAAAAGCTGATGACGTATGGGATGGAAAATTATGAACTGAAGGAAGCATTTTCGGGGAAAGAAAAGATCCGCGATATGACTGTGAAAGAGGGGATCCCTGAAAATGAAGAGCTCTTTGCAGAGGCAAAAGTTCCGGTTGCAGTTGAAAAGCTGAAAGGCAGTCCGGTGGAAGTGCTTTTACACCAGAATGAAACGGTGGAGACTGTAGTAGAACTGAAAAAAGAGGTGGAGGCGCCGATTGAAAAATATGAGAGGCTGGGAACAGTCAGATACATATTAAATGGAGAGGTTCTTCAGCAATATCCGGTGGTGGCGCAGAAGGAAGTGAAAAGAAAGGATGTACG
>CAUWEA010000071.1:0-14750 GCA_963557735.1 uncultured Faecalimonas sp.
ACCTATTTTAATGTGACGGAAGAGGCAGTGTTTAATTTGCTGGATAACACCTGCCCCATGTTTTTTAATCTTTTCAGCTGCACTCTCTGCAAGGATGTCAGTTTTCCAGTCACTGTTTTTAATTCCACGAACACTGCCGGGAATCCCGGAAGGACAACGATCCGATCCGGCACCCCATCGTTCCCGGGGCTCACCCACTTGAATGCCCTGCCTCCCAGCTTCCGGATTCCGTCCACCAGCATTCTTTCTACTTCGCTTTCCCTCATGTCTGCTCCTTTCCGACGTAAACGCTCTCGCGTACGCGTATATATTCCCTATTTAGGCGCGTTAGGTACGCGCCACCTCTACCTAATATATCTATTTTTCTATTACTATAGAAAGTTGGTTTACATAGTTTACATATAGTATAAAACCCTTGCATTTGCTAGATTTTTTCACAAACGAAATATGTAAACTTTTAAAAATTTATCGTTTACTTGGTTTACATCGCTGTAAACCACATTCCGATAAATGTTTGCTCCACTTGGTTTACACCCTTTCGAACCCCTTTTGTGCCCCATGCGGACCATATCGTCTCACACTTTTGTTCCGTTTCCATCCTTTCATGGATGCCAATATACTATTGATTTCCATGCTGTCAGTCTTTTTCAGATGCTTCACCTCTCCGTTAAAGCATTCTGTCCACACTTCAACGGCGCACACCTTATCTCTTTTCGTAAGCTCTGTTCCTTCCGGAAGATGAAGCCCTCCTGCAAAATACTGCTTGCGTTGTGACAGACTTAATGAATCCCAATTCGGAGGAATCAACCGTTCCAAAAACTCACGGATCAGCCCTTCCTTTCCGGATGCCTCTCTGTGGCTCTCCTGCATCTCTTCCGCCAGTTGTTCTTCTTCCTTTGTCATATACAGCGGTTCGCCTAACAGCCAGTAGGTATAGGCTTCTGCCCATACCTGATCCACCTCCTGCGGCAGTTCCTGCCACACAGATTTCTTTGCCGGATGTACACCCACATCCACCGGCCAGAACCGCCTGTTTCCCGTCATATCCTTTAAAAACTCTTCTTCATTGCTTGTCCCGAAGAACACACAACGCCGCGGATATTTATTCGTCCTGCGCCCATAAGCGGCGCGGTAAATATCATCTGTCTTACTTAAAAACTGCTTGACCGCATTGGTCTCCTGCTTCGTCATGGCTGTCAGCTCTCCCACCTCATTAATCCACGTTCCCTGAATCAGTTCCGCCGCTTCTTTCCCCTCAAAACTGGTCAAGGAATCTGAGAACCAGTCCTTTCCGAGGATCCGTAAGAACGTACTCTTTCCAATCCCCTGAGGACCGGTAAAAATCGGCATATAATCATACTTCACGCCGCCCGTGACTGCGCGGGCCACGGCAGCGCACAAAGACTTCCTGATAACTGCCCTTGTATAACCATTGTCTTCGGCGCCCAGATACACACTCAGAAGAGTGTCCAGACGTTTCTGACCGTCCCATTTTAAGGATTTCAGATACTCTTTTACATCATTGATGCGGTTCTGGCTGCTCACGAGCAGCAGCGCATTATCCAGCTTTTCCCTGCCCGTAATTCCGTAAAACAGTTCCATGTAATTATAAAATCCCGCATCATCCTCATCCTTCCATCTCCGCTTCTCTGCATCTGCGCTCCACGGAACTTTCCCCAGGATCAACCCACAGCTTGCAAAGTCATCTGTCACGATTTTCCCTTTTAAAAGCGGATCATTCTGTAAAATAATAACTGCATTGTTAATAGTCTTTTCAATCTTTCCGTTTCCGTCATGTGTAAGCCGGGATACCCATGACAGATCATCTTCCGGTACCTGCTCACCCTCTTCTGTTTGAAACGCTTTCCGCGCCTGTTCCATTTTTTCCTTTGCCAGAAGATCAGAAACCTCCTTATCCCCAGACGCCAAACGGCTCATGGCTACAAAAGACGGCAGCTTGTTCACCGGAGTCCCGTCTTTTGCGTCCCGATCCCGATCCCCATACATGTGTAGGCGCACAAGGTCAAACGCATTAACAAGCAGACCTGAGCACGGATCCGTCGCATGGTGGGAATACAAAAACATATCCCCGTCATACACGACTGCGCCGCCCACCGTAGAACCGCCTGTATAGGTGTATCTGTCTTCCATTACTGTGGATTCATACATTCCCGGGATAAACTTGTCCATTGCCTGTGAGATCGTATAAGTCCGGCAGAATGCACCAATGATTCCCCGTTTTGTAGTCGGGTCTTCCTGCTTTGCAAGCCGTCTTTTTTCAATTGCCGCCGTTCCCGGTACCTGCGGCCACTGTGAAATATCTGTCCAGTCCCCATACATCTGAAGGAGTCCGGACAGGCTGCAGAATGGGTGATCAAACACTTCAAATATATATTCTCCATCTTTGCAGCAGCTTGGCCAGTACATCAGCCTCGACACATCAAAGGTAGTCGGGTCACAGAATTCCATTCCGATCAGAGATGCCAGCTTCCGTGCTGCCGGCTCGTACTCATCTGCAGATGCAGTCATGTCCAGAGGAACGATCACACGAAGTCTAGGGGCATATCCGGTATGCTTCCTTGTACTGTAGACCAGAGCTGCACATCCCAGACTGGATACCCTCTTCAAAATTTCAACTGTACCGCCTGCTGAGATATTATCCATATCCAGAGTCAGTAAATCCCTGCCTTTTACATAAGCAGCTTTTCGGATATTATTTTCAAAAGTACCTCCTACAAAGCCCCCAACATCTTTCAACTCGTCCTGTTGATATTTGGACATTGCAAGATATTCTTCCAGCGTCTCCGGACTCCGTACCGGAGTTCTCACCCTGTCTATAAACTCAGACCAGAGGATCTCCGTTTCCGGCCAGTGTTTCGTTTTCCTGGTACCGGCAGTGCTGATGTGTAATTTTCTGTTATGCTGCATGAATCGTCCCTCTAATCTTTCATATAGTAGTTACTTTCAAATCCGGCGCCTTTTAATATCAAGCCCGGCGCCCATGGTATCGGCTCTGCCATCAGATCACAGATTTCCTCCACAGTCACATCTTGCGGCGCATCGATGATCACTTCGTCGTGAACGTGAAACACAACCTGCAGTCCTTTTTTCTCTATCCTACACAGTGTTTCCGCAAGGCAGTCCCTCGCAATTGCCTGTACGATATTCTCTGTCATTTTTCCGCCATAGGTCGATGTCACTTCCCATTTTCTTGGCTGCTGCCCTACCGTGTAATAGTGTATGGCTGCTTTCCCGAACTGGTTCTCCTGCAAAAACGGTTTCGGATAAAAGAGCTTCCGTCCACTCGGCAGCTGCACGGTCAAAAAGTGCTGCCCGTAAAGCAGATCGCTTTCCAATGCAAAAATGAGACCGTTGATCGCATGCGGCTGTGCCGTCAGCATGGTCTGGATAGACGCTTCTTCCACTGCATACCACAGATCACGGATTCTCGGGTTGGCGCTCCTCCATCTTTGTACAATATCCGGAAGTTCCTCTTCTGTCAGCCCCATATTCAAAGCACCCATTGAGATCAGCGCATTGGAACCGCCCTGATACCCAAGGGCGAGGGTTGCGACTTTTCCTTTCTGCCGCAGGCTGTATTCCGGATTTCCTTTTACAATCTTCTCGATCGGTACATGGAACATCTGGGATGCCGTTGCCTCGTAAATCTTCCCGTGTGTGGCGAATACCTCATTCACCCACTGTTCTCCTGCAAGCCACGCGATTACACGGGCCTCGATCGCAGAAAAATCGGCAACCACGAACTTCTGCCCTTCTGACGGGATAAATGCCGTTCGGATCAGTTGGGAAAGCGTATCCGGCACGTTCCCATATATCAGCCAGACCCCCTCGTAATTTTTTGCCTTTACAAGCTTTCTTGCTTCATCCAACGTTTTCAGATAGTTTCTCGGAAGATTCTGCACCTGCACCAGACGTCCTGCCCATCTCCCGGTCCGGTTGCCCCCGTAAAACTGTGTCAGCCCGCGGATGCGTCCGTCATCTCCCTCTGCTGTCTTCATCGCCACATATTTTTTAACCGATGTCTTTCCTAGCTGCTGGCGGATCTCCAACACTCTCCTTACCTCTTCGGATATATCCTTTCGGGCTAATAGCTCTGTTACATCCTCTTTTGCAAGTCCCGGAAGTTCCACCTCTGTTTCCAAACGGTCTGAAAGCTCTCTTTCAAGCCAGGTTTTCAACTGTGAAGTACTATTCGGGTTTGTAAGCCCTGTAATATCAACCGCTTCTCTTGTCAGCTTTTCATTACAGATCTCGTCTATGGACAATGCACCCTCGATCAGATCTTCATCCACACGGACACCAAATGCGTTCATCCGAATGTCCATTTGCCACAACAGCTCTTCTGCTTCCGGAACCGGATACTGCTCCAACCGTTTCCAGATCTCATGTTCAGTCACTACGTCCTGCTTACAATACTCTTTAAAAAGCACCCATTTTTCCGGTGCATGCTTCGGCAGATTCCACGTTCTGTTCCCGTTTGTTTTCGTAGGTTTACATGGCACGCAGAAATATCGGATCAACGCTTTCCCTGTTGTCAGTTTCTGCTTATCCTGAGGAAGTCCGATCGCCCGTCCGGTTGCATCCAGACCGGCGGTATATCCGCAGTACAAGCCGTGCATCATAGTACACCTCCACTGTTCTAATGGAGTTTCATATCCGGCACGGTTTAAACAGTACCATTCAAATGCCGCATTATATGCGTGTTTCAGTGTGTTCGGATCCACCAGTTCATCCAATACCCATTCAGGAATCTGCTCTCCCGCAGTAAGATCCACGATCTGAACCGGTTCATCGTCCATCCTATACGCAAGCAACAGAACCTCAAAATCAGGAGACTGTGCATATTTGTACATCCCTGCTTTTCCAATATCCACGCTGCTCTTTGTCTCTATATCTATTGAAAGATGATGTCTCATCTGTTTGTTCTCCTTTTAAATAAGCGGGAGCCTTCCGGCTCCACACTCTGATCACATAGGCAATCCGGTAATCGGATTGATCTGCCCGCCTGTACTCGGTGTCCATGGGGGTGTCCCTCCATTTCCGTATGTCGGTGTTGCGGGTGCCGGCTGTGGCGCTCCGAATGCCTGCGCCGCAGACACATGTCCTCCGCTCAAAGTCTCGCCGTCCTCCAGCTTCTGCACCGGTCCCAGACCGCATCCGATTCCTTTCTTCCCACCAAACGCATAAGGGAAGAAATTTACGTTCACACGACCGTACATCCCACTGTACACTTCCGACTGATTGATGATCGGATTTCCCAGCTTGTCCACCACTTCCGGCGGATAATCCGCCTTTGCGCTAGCTGTAAATACCCAATGCCCTTTACATTCATCTCCGAATGGCATCCCGTCGCTTGGTCGCACGCCGTCTCCATCATGGACCGGAGTCTGTACGATCGGTGGACACACACCGTTCCATTTTTCAGCAACTCCTTTCTGTTTTGCCGCCTCGATCGCTGCGTTGATGCGTGCCATAGTATCTGCATCAGATTTCGGGATCAGTACGGTCACGCTGAATTTTTCCTCTTGTCCCTGCATGGCTGCGTAAGACTTAAATAGATGCACATAACTCAGCCTTGCTTTTCCTGTTGTCACATTTGTTGCTTCTCCAATTCCCACTTTAATTTTCCTCCTTAAATGCTGCCTGTGCGGTCACTTTATTCGTGATCGCCTGTCGTTTATCTGATACCTCCACCAGTGCCGGCTTTCCCGATTTCTGGATTACAAATTCTCCCACGGCATCCGCAAAATCTTTTTTTCCGATCGTTTTTTCTACCTGTGCCAGTGTCAGCGGCTTTTTCTCCCAGAGGATCTCTTCTGCCACAACACCGCTCTTGATCAGTTTTTCAAATGCGGCATCCATATCCGTCCAGTCTCTGGACCGTCTTCCTTCTACCGCTTTCCAACCGGGAACTTCATTTCCCACCAGGCACTCGGACAAAGCCCACTCCTGCAAATCTTTTTGATAAGAGACTACATCCCGCATTGCCAAAAGACGTTGTCCTGCTTCTTCATTTGTGATCAGAGGCGGTAGTTCACCCAAATCAAAGGCCTGTTTCACGTTATAATCGGATCTTGCCCTGCACTGTTTTCTTGCCCGGCAGAACTTACATGTTTTTTCATCCGGGGCGAACTCGCCACCGCCGGTAAATGCTAATGCAGCCCGTTTTTCTACATACTCGCCAAACTCAAGAAGTTCTCCAAGCGGACACTCCCATTCTGTGATCCCATCCGGAAGTCTGGGCTGTACGATCGCCAGATGGATTCTCTCGATCAGGTACAGGATCTTACAGGATTCATATGCTCCCAGAGCATATAGCATCATCTGCGGATTTTCTTTTGCAGATACAGGAACTCCCTTTCCATATTTAAAATCAATCACGAACAGGGTATTTCCCTGCACCATAATACAATCGGCAGTTCCAAAACCGTCCGGAACATATTCGCTAAAATCGACACGCTTCTCCACCTCCACAAATGGAGCAGCTGGAAGTTTAATCGAAACATCCCGTATATAATCGAGATAAGTATCTGTATGTATCAACATTTCATCATCCCATAGCGGGTTTTCTTTCATCTTCTTAATCGCAAACGTCAGTTTCCTCTTAGAAACATCCGAGGGATTAAAATAGTTCCGAGCTTTCAACTCGGCAAGTTCATGTGCAAGAGTTCCCTCTTTTGCTGCTTCTGAAGTAGTGTCCGGAAACTGCTCTTCCAACCTTGCACTTTTCGTACATTTCAGCCATCTGTGCGCACTGGACGCACTAAGCAGCGCATGCGCTCTTTCTTCATGTCCCATCAGATCTGTGCCCCCATTCCTCGAAGCGCCGTTGCAAAATTTCCATACTGTTCTTTTGGAAGCTGTGGCAGCGTTTCAACCCCGTAACTAGAAAGGAGCTGCTGTAACTGAGCAGTATCCCCCTTATCCATCAGCGTCATTGCCGCCCGTGCCAACTCGTCCATTGTGTACTCATGCTGGCTGGTCGGAACTGAGGTCTGTACCGGTACCGTTGATGCGGCCGGTGCTGATGTAGCTTGTGCGCTTTGTACCGGCGCTGATACCGGAACGTTCTGAACAGGAGCCGTGCCTACATTGGCATTCGGAAAATCAGACGCGATCTGGCGTCCGTAAGGTACAGTTTCCTGCTTAGATTCTCCAGTAACCGGAGCTGCCGGCTCTGCCTTCGTTACAGTCTGCTCTTTCATCTTCTCCATAAACTCCACCATTTCTTCGTAACTGTTGAATGTAATCTGCATGATTATTTTCCTCCTAATTTTTCTAACCCTGCCCGGGCGATTTTTATGAACTCATCCTCGGCGAGGCTGATTCCTTTGGTCATTTTCTCGTGGTCATCAGACCATCCACGGATATCCGGCTTGGGTTCTTTCCCGAACCAACTGACAATATTTAATTCCGTATGATACACATCCGTCTCACTCTTCTTCGGAAGAGAAAGGATTGTTTCTTTAATTTCAAAACTTGTTGCTGCCATCTTTACAAATCCCCCAAAATCTTTTACAATAACATTGTTCAATTACCTGAGTACCCCGAGTTTGCCGACTCCTATGGGTACTCATTTTTTTTGTCTCCCGGTTCTTCCTCCACTGCCTTTCTCTGTTCATTTGTCATCTTTTCTCACCTCCCTACCCCAGCAAGATCCACAGAACAAACATCCATACAATTGCCTGTGTCATCACAAGCATATCTACTGTCGTCAGCATTTTCCGTTTACGTCTGCGTCTTCTGTGTGTCACGGCTTGTCCTCCTTTCCCGCCTTTTAGGCGGTTTCTTTCTTTTCACCGATATACCGGTATTCGTACTTTTTCCCCTCCTGATCCTCAAGCAGTCTCACCAGAAGCGCTATAATGCTTTCACCCACATCGTCCTCTACCGGACGGATTTCTTTCTTTTCTTCCATGCGTTACACCTCCCTGTTAAATCTTATGCATCACTGTTTGTACTTGTTGCGTTGTCCAACGAAATCCCCTATACTTTAATTACCGAGTACCAGTCGGAATAATTATGAAAGGAGAATAATGCTATGAACAAACTAGACAAAATTTGTTATGATTTGTCTCTTCAATACGCGAAATCAAAATTGGATTATGCTTTATCAACCAATACCGTCCCACACAACAAAGATGTAGATAATCCTGAAGTAGCATAATATATGGCCGATTGCTTTTACACCGCTTATGAAGAGCTAAAATCTTACGATTCTTCTGTTTTTTACGACCTTAGAGACGAGCCCTACATTTAACAATATTTTCAATATATCTCATAACTTCATCAATTCGAGATACTGAAAGGTTTTCGCTCTTGAACAACTCCACAACTTCAAGAGCAATACCTTTTTTCTTTTCCTCCCATTCTTTTTTCTCCTGCCTGTAAGATTCAAACTGTTCACGATTCAGCACCTACACCACCTCCTCTTCTGGTTCTAATGTCTGAAACAAATAATCAAGTGTGTTGTCGGGAAAAGCTTTTTTCTTAATTTCCACACACTCTTTTAATGTTTATTGATATTTTCTGCATTCTCTCCTATACTGTAAATACAGGCACCTCCATGCCGAATATTATGAAAGGAGAAATCTTTATGAGATCACTTTTTGAAAATATCACCGAAGATGAGTTCAAAACTCTCGAATTAATCCTGCAAAATCCAGAGAAAACGCCATCTTCCTTTTTCTTTACTGATCCAACCATAGATGGTCATGTAAAAGAATTGGAAAAATACGGATTAATTAAATTAAATCCTGCTGCGCAAATGACAATCACAGAACTTGGACGCGCTGCTTTGAAAGAACATCACTCTATGTTGCAAAAAGCTAAGCATGTGCAGCATATAGAATTATTAAAATTCTCGATTCCAACTCTTATTTCTTTAGCTGCTTTGATTGTTTCTACCATTGCGTTATTAAAGACATAGCTAATAAAATAATTGAAATCCCCTGTACAATCTGGAGAACCATAAGAAAGGTTATTTTACTTTTATTAAAATCATCTTCGGTTCTCTGGATT
Source organism: uncultured Faecalimonas sp. (assembly GCA_963557735.1). Lineage (GTDB taxonomy): Bacteria > Bacillota > Clostridia > Lachnospirales > Lachnospiraceae > Faecalimonas. Next base: position 9,043 of record CAUWEA010000071.1, read on the forward strand.
TCCAGTTTTTCACGATTTTCTTTGCAATCATTTTTTATGAAGTCTTGAACTACTAAATCAGACTTCTTTAGCATCAATTCTTCGTATTCTGTTATAAATGTTCTAACTTCATATCCGTAGACTGCATTTCTCAGTTTCCGAATGCAATTTTCCAATTCTTCATTTAAAACTTCTTTTAAATCTCCCACCTCCATCACCTCCCCTCTTCCGATTCTGTCTGGAATAAATAAGAAAGCTCCATATCTGGAAAATACGTATCCCGCACTTTTACACATTCAGCATATCCCCACTCTGATTCTCCATTAAATCTAGAATGAATTGTTCGGTACGATAATCCTAATGTATGTGCGATGTCAGACCTTGATATTTTGTTTCTCTTCATTTCAGCTTCTAAATTCTCAATTTTAATTACCGGCAATCCAAATTCCTCCTTTCCCTTTTTGATATTGCGCAATTCCGCAATTCACACTTTTATCATATTGCATTATTGCGCAATTGTCAACGTATTTTTTGCAAAATTTTGCAATTTCTTATTTACATTTATAACTCAATATTGTAATATCAAGTCAAGGAGGTATTCTTTATGGAACAAAGAGCAGAAATACTCAGAACATTAATGGATGAAAAAGGAATGAAAGTTTCCGACATTGTAAAAATCTCTGGCTTGCCATATTCTACTGTTAAAGCAATATTAGAACGAGGCGCTGAAAAAGCCGGATATGTAAATGTGTGTAAAATATGCAACGCACTCGGTATAAGTGCTGATGAACTTGAAAAAAAGGTAGCTGACAATAACTACGAACCACCTACTATCGCTGCCCACTTCGACGGCGATGAATATACAGAAGAACAACTGAACCGTATACGGCAGTTTGCAGAATTCATCAAACAAGACGACGCTAAGTAAGTCCATCTTATGACACATCTGTTTTGATACAATATAAAAAATGTGTGGAGGGATTTATTTTGAATAAACTTGAATACTTAGAACAGGAAGCTTTTGAAGCTGACATTAAGATCCATGATTTCTATCTTGGAGAGGAAAATCTTAAGGGTTTATATATCAATGGAAATATCGCAATCAATACTTCTGTTGATAACAATCCAGAAAAAGCCTGTGTTCTCGCTGAAGAATTAGGTCATTACCATACAACAGTGGGGAACATCATAGATATGTCCGACTCTCAGAACCGGAAACAGGAACGACAAGCAAGGCTTTGGGGGTATAACAAACTGATCGGACTGACCGGAATTATACAAGCGTTCCGCGCCGGATGTCATTCACGGCATGAAACAGCGGAATATCTAGGCGTAACAGAAGAATTTTTACAGGAATGCATTGACTGCTATACAGAAAAATATGGAGAATTTGTAAAAGTAAATAATTACACTGTATTCTTCATTCCGAATCTTGCAGTCATGGAAGAGTTATAAACGCTTCGGTGTTTATATAGAGCGGTATAAAAAGGTACAGAAGAGGAGGAAAAAGAGATGATTGATTTTACAAACGGAACTTTTGCAAAACTGAAACAGGTAGACCCTAACACGGTGATCAAAAATATTCAACCGCTGCTTGTCACAAACGAACAGGTTCTTAGTGCATACAAAGGCATCCGAGACTATGTTGTATTTACGGATAAACGGGTGATTTCCGTGAATGTGCAGGGAATGACCGGAAAAAAGAAAGATTTTTCTTCGTTACCATATTCGAAGATAAGCGCTTTCTCTGTCGAAACAGCAGGTGTTCTGGACATGGACAGTGAGCTTGAAATGTATTTTAGCGGACTTGGAAAAGTAAAATTCGAATTTTCCGGACAAAGTAACATTGTTCAGATTGGACAGATTATTGCGAACTATACCTTGTAATCTCCCCCCCTGCTCCACAGCGGGCAGGGGGACAAGTAAATAATGACACAGCCTAAGAACAGGGCGGGATAATCAAAAGACAGTTCAATGGATGATTCTCCTTGTAGAGCGCAAGGAGCTTAAACGAAATAATGCTCGATAGTTGAAAATCACAAAGGAAAAGAGGTGAAGCAACAACATATGTCCAGAAAACAAATAGGAAATTTCACATCTGAAATCATTAACTTGCTAAATTTAGATATTCCTGTCGGAACACCGATTTACATCGGAGAATCCAATATAGAACATATTAAGTCGCGTCACCCTTATGAGTATGACAAATATTTCTGTGATATAGAAGACATTATACGGGAGCCAGATTACATAGGTCAAAATCCTCATGATTCCTCCATCCTTTTCGTTCGTCTTTACAAAGTACATGGAGAATACATCCGTGTAGCTGTTAAAATTAGCCCCTACGGTAATTGCTATGCAAAAACGCTTCACCTGCTTAGCACATGCAACGCAGAACGTTATATCGAAAAGGGCACTTTAAAAAAACTTGACAAATAAACCCAATACTGTATAATGAGGTTGTAAAAACATATACTATATTGAATGAAAGCAGAGGACGGAACAGGCGGCCGTCACCCTAGTTGGAGATGTGGGATTGTCACCCCACCTATTTCATTCAAATATCAAGAAGACCTCGTAGAAATGCGAGGTCTTTTACGTTACATAAAGAAAACCGTTCCTGCTCCACAGCGGGCAGGGGAACAACTAAATAATGTATTTACCCGAGTAGCCGGAGGACGAGCTCCCACCCATTCCGAGAATCCTGTGGAGGGGGTGGTAATTATGAGTACATACGAAGAACTCAGCCTGATCATAAGCACTGCTCTTTTGGTCGTAGCGATTCTGAATTTGAGAAATAAGAAATAGCCGTCCCTGTCTCTGGTAAAGATTGAACGGCTATTCTGTGTAGCTTATTAAATTGATTCGCCGGAACGGGTGAGGTGCAGTCACCTTCCAGCTATCCTGTTAAGTACATTATAGCAAATGTACCATAAATGTCAAGAACCGCTCTGGCGGCAACAAGAACGGCTCTGGAATATCCGAAGATATACACATTTAACTTAGCTTTGTATATCGATAAATAAATTTATTCGAATACTTGACAAGACTTTTACATATGATATAATGCTAAGTGAATTAGCGAATGGCGGGTGTCCGCCGCGAGAGAGTCTTGGAATTGTATTCTGAGACTCTTTTTGCATATAAGGAGATACATATGGAAAAATATATAAAATACGTTGAAGTTAGCGAACAAATAAAAAAATTAAAAAAACAAGGACTTATTATCCCAGATGAAAAGGAAACTGCATCCTATTTAGAAATTTTTGGATATTCTAATTTAATAAAAAGTTATCGTTCACCATATATAATATACGGTGAACATGGAATTTCATATCGTTCTGGTGTTTCACTTTATCAACTACTCTCTCTGTATTCATTTGATAAAAATTTGAGAAATTCTGTCATGGCTTCTTTACTGGATTTAGAGGAGCATGTAAAAGAAGTAACAGCCGACATCGTTGCCAAAACTTTTGGTACACATCAAGACGATTATCTGCAATTTAATAATTATAAAGACAAACGTAGACGTAAGAAACAATTTACATTAAATGAAATTTTAAATACTTTACAGAAAACTACACTTAGTGATAAAGATCCTATTAAACATTATCGCGAAAAATACGGTACTGTTCCTCCTTGGATCTTGTTTAAAAATGTCTATTTATCCACTATTGTTAATTTTCTATATCTATTTAAGCCTAATGATCAACTAGCTGTTGCAAATAGATTATACAATAATTCAGAATTGCACCTTTCAAATTCATCTCTTCGCAAATTAATGATGGATACTCTATTTTTATGCCAAGAGTATCGTAATCTCGCTGCTCACGGTGGTCGAATGTATAATTATGAGCATTTTAGCAAGATTCGTACAGAAGAGATTTTTCAAAACCAACCTAATATTAATTTATCTGGTTTTAGTGGTTTATTAAAACTGCTTGCGCTATTTAGATATGATACTCCCTATAAAAATCTTCTAAAATCTTTGGAATATTCTGTAAACAAACATTTTTCAAATTTTCCAGAGGATGTGACCTATCTCGGTCAGATTTTAAATATAGATTTTGTAAGAAAAGACCAGCCCGTATCATCCAAAAAATAATAACATTTCGAAGCCACTTTTGTACTATTTTCTACATACATTTTCATAGGAGTGTGATATTATGAAGTCCCAGATCAGATGTGCGCTATATGATCGTGTCTCTACAGATCTTCAGGCGCAGAGCGGCTTATCTCTGAATACGCAGAAAGAGTTGCTTACCGGATATGCGAAATCCCATAACTATAAAATTGTCGGCTACTACAGTGACGAGGGCATTACCGCCCGGAAAAAGCTTCAGAACCGTAAAGACTTCCTGCGCCTTTTGGACGACATCAGGCAGGACAAAATCGACCTTGTCCTTGTTACCAAACTGGATCGTTGGTTTCGTAACGTTCGGGATTACCATAATACACAGGCAATTCTGGAAGAGCATCACTGCAACTGGAAGACGATTCTGGAAGACTACGATTCCACCACCGCAGACGGTCAGCTCAAGATCAATATCATGCTCGCCGTCGCACAGAATGAATGTGATCGTACATCCGAACGTATCAAAGTTGTTTTTGAACACAAGAAACGAAATCAAGAGCATTTAAACGGTCCAGTATCTTATGGATATAAAGTAGTTGATAAGCATTTGCATAAAGACGAAAATACTTGCCATATTGTGGAAGATATTTTCCAATATTACTTCTCAAGTCTTTCCAAGCGAAAAACAATCGCATACATAACAGACAAATACGGAGAAGACGGTCCCACGAAGTACCAGATCAACTATATGCTCACAAGTGAGGTTTATGCGGGCATGCGCTATGGCCGCCCCGGATACTGCGAACCGTATATTACAGAAGAGCAGCATGAGTTGATTCTCCACACTTGTTCTTCCAGAACCTATGCCGCGACAAATGAGCCATATTTATTTAGCATGCTATTAAAATGTCCGCACTGTAACAATTCTCTTACCGGACGCATCAAGCGACGCAAATGTAAGGACGGCTCCATTACGTGTACAAAACAATACCGCTGCCAGAAGAAAGATTATAAGCCACACCGCTCCCCCTGCATCTCAGAATCTGTTATAGAATCTTATCTTCTGGAAAACCTGTACCCGGAGCTTCAGAGTAAGATCTATGAACTCAAGCAACAGCAAAAAGCAGCCCCAAAAACTGATAACTCATGGAAGTACCGTTCCGAAATGGACAGACTGAACATTTTATTTCAAAAAGGACGAATCGATATTGACTACTACGATTCTGAGTATGCTCGATTGGAAACCGCTTTAAAAGAAGAACAGGATGCTCAGAAAATCGTCACGTTGGAAAATTACGAGGCTCTTCAAAAGAAGATTTCATTGAATTGGAAAGAATTGTATGATAAATTGGATTATGAACATAAAAGAACTTTTTGGAAAAGCACTGTGAAACAAATTTATATTGATCCCGAAACCCACAAGATAAACGGTTTTGACTTTTTACCTTGTGGGTGCATTAAAGACTAAACTCTACCGTATAATCTCCCTGTCCCTCTGCAAATGCGGCTGCCGTAGAGCCGAAATCAATGCTTTGGTTAATCTGCAGATCTATTTCCGGATTGATTCCGTTTTGTTTTAAAATATATTCAAATACCATTTCCGGCATGCCACCTGTCGCCATCTCTATAATGTAAATATTTGTCCGATAATTGT
>CAUWEA010000072.1:0-14685 GCA_963557735.1 uncultured Faecalimonas sp.
ATAATTGTCTTTCTTTCCAAAAGGAAAAGAGCCACATTGCTGTGACTCAAGGGGGAAAAAGTTTATGAAAAAGTGTTCTTTTCTTTGAACATCTTTAGTATATCGTCCCTTTGTGTAAAATGTATGATGCAATTTTGAACGGATTGTAAACAAACATATAATATTCTGTGAAATCCCGATATTTTCGTTTTATCACATTTTCGTTTTTTACCGTGCTGCCTTTTCGGCAAATTTTGTAACCACAAGTTCCTCATATTCCGGTCTTTCACTTAACTCCCCTGCTTCCTCCAGAATATCACACAGCAACATAAAGCTTTCTTTTTCAAATATCAAATCTTTCTTCCATGTATCCTGTTCATAATATCTGGTCACTATTGTTGTGATTGTTTCCAAATCTGTCTCTGGAAATTGGGGCTCTATGATTTTCGCAATTTCTTCCGGTGTATGATTCTGTACATAGTCCATTCCCTTTTGCAGTGCATTTGTTGTTCCCTGGATTATGTCCGGATTCTCTTCAATATAGCTCTGTTTTGCAGAAAATGCAGTATATGGAACATATCCACTGTCTTTTCCGAGAGACGCAACAACAACTCCCTTTCCCTCTGATTCCAATGAAGTTGCTCCTGGTTCAAACTCTACTGAGTTAAGATTTTAATACACCTAAACATCCCCGGAGCCTCTCAACTCCGGGGATATCTTTATGCTTTTGCAGATATACATTTTCCACTGAACGCATGGATCACCAATGTATGCATGTCTTTTTCTTCGCGCACATAGAACTTCTGCTGCATGTTATGCAGATCTGTATAGAGCTTCAGATTATTCTTTCCGCCGATACCATTGTTTTCCACAGAAAGATACAGCCCCGGCGTTGCAACACATTCAAACATGGTGTAGTCAGCTTTAAGATAACGCTTTTTAAGCATCCTCCACATCTGATATTTTCCGCAGCTAAAGCTCCGAAAATCTACGTTGGCATTCGCTGCATTTGCGGCGGCGGTCATAAAATAACCGTTTTCTTTGTCTGTGATTCTGTAAATCTGCTCTGCATCATCTACGCACTCGAACTTGAGACGCATGTAATCAGCACCGGAATTATCCTGTACAGTCGCATTGACAATCACCTGTTTGTCCTCATGACCGGTATCGGCTCCGTCTGTTGCTGTGCAAACGCATTCCAAAATTCCGTTCCACGGATAATCATAAAACGCACCTCTGCGAGATTCATAACCTGTCTGATCTCCCTCCGCTCCGTCAGTGCCACCTGTCTCTGAAATAGAAAACTCTCCAAGCATGTCCGGCACAGCAGATATACACATAGCGGTATGATTTGCTTCATTGAGATAAATATCTCCACGCTTTGCAATGTATCCACTGGACATCGGATGCCAGATAAAATTACCGGTCGCACACATGCACTGTCTCATGTTTCCGGTATAGGTTGCGCCACCACAACTGATACCAGCCGCCTCGTAAGCACTAATGACCGCAGAACTGCAATCTCTGTCTCCCTGCTCCAAATGATAGGTTTTCCCATTGATCACAATATCACAGGTTCCTTCCCCGTCTCCCCAACGGCTGATCCAGCTATATCCGTGCCAGTCATGGTCTACCAGATGCTCAAATAATCTTGCTGCTACTTCTTTTAATAACATAAGTTTCTCCTTTCTTCCGGTGTTTGCACCGGTACAAAAAAGAGGACGATCACTCGCCCTCTGGTTATTTTACTTCTCTATTTTTTTTATTAAATTTTGTCCGCTGCCACATCTCTGCGACTTTTTCCCAACCACCAGTTGCAACTAAATAAACAATAGGCGCTGCGATCACTGCTCCGACTATGTAGTACCAGATTATCACAATATTAAAGTATAAGCACAGAATCACTACTGCCAACGGACACAGGATCAACGCCACCACAAGCGCTACTGCATTTGTCTGGATATCCTTAAGCCCTGGCATTTCTTTAATGACCTGTGTGACGATGCTGGTCAAAAATGCCAGCACACCAATCGCCATAAGCAAATACGTTACGTACTGCATTAAAATTTCCACGTTCATAATTTAATCTCCTTTTCAATCTTTAATCTGTAATTTTTTAACTTCTTCTAATAATTTCGTCACCATGCCATTCCCACCAAGCGAATGGTACGCATCGTACATCTCAATAAAATTTTCCAGACCATGCTTGGTTATGTATTCCCTTTCAGTCCATTTCTCATGATATTCTATGAGCTGGACACGCAACAATAGCATTGTTCCTTTGCTATTTGCATCACGATCTTTCTTTTGGTTTTTAAGCAGCCAAACCACATAACCCAAAAGTGTCGGCATAACAATGGCACAGATGTCCAAGATGATTTCCTGCAACAGTCAATACCTGCCTTTCTTATTTTTTGCAAGATAAAAAGATCATCACGGTCTTGCTCTGATTTCCATTTTCCCACACCCCTCTACTTTTTCAGCTCTGTTTCAACCTGATTTCTCCACAACTGCGGTACCTCATCAATCGTAATTGTTCCGTCTTTGATTTTCATTACATAAAATCTTACCATTATGCTTCACCTCCAATCATTCCGGCCAGTTCCATAATTGCACCGTCCCGGACTATCGCTCCTTTCTGAAGCTGCTCAATTGCCAGTTCCATTTCTGTCTTCTGTCGGATTCCGAAGGTGGCGTGAATCTTCCCATCCTCAGCTACATCGACCGCAGAGAACAGAGGGGATTCCAGTTTCATGTTCCGGTACTCTCCGGTTACAGTTTCATCCTTTTTAAACTGCACCTCGTCCAGATTCCCGGGTTTCTGCAATGCTTCTGCGATTATGCCAAGACCTTCCCAGTTATTAGCTATTGCCGTCACTGCATTCATCCCTGCTCCTCCCAAAATTTCCAGTTCCATTTTGCCTTTTAGTATCATTTTTTCCATTCTGTTTTGACCTCCTTTTTTATTTTTGAATGAAAAATGCATAATAAAAAGCACCCACTCGGATGCTCTTTAGGATACATTTTTAAGTTTTCTGTGTTAAATAACAAATCAAAAGCCACAAGAATAGCCGATTTTTCTGCGAATTCTAATTTCAAGGTAAACCATACCTCTATATTTTATTGTCCGGCATCAAATATGGTGATGTTTTGTATCAATGGCGATTTTCAAAACGGTGCACGGCAGTTAGGAACGATCGGAGAAAAATACCGTCCTGATTTTGAAGTTCAATTGCAATCCTCTCTGAATCAATATGGAGCTATTATTAATACAGAAGGTCAGGTGATTTTAAATCAAAACAGTGTTCCGACTGGTACGGTTTTAGTAAGCGGAGTGTGGGCTTTGAACACGAAATAAATTACAGGTTTTTGAAAGAAACTTACCATACTCCATATATTGAGGTTATCTGTTTTTGAGGATAACTTCCACCATCTTGGATGGTATATAGCGTAATATCATGTAAATAAAAATGGTCGTCATAAATATCAATCAGCCCTTTCCATATTGCTGGTACCCATTGACTTCTATTATTAGCCGCACCGGATGCGCCAAGCATTGCGAAATACCTTTTGTTCGTTGTATCGTAACCTTTAACGCCTCGTAACATCACCCCATCCGTACAATAGACATCAAAAACTGTATAACCGGTAGTATCGCACGCTAGGATACCAGAAGAAATCGCATCTCCATACCATAGTAATTTATTTTGTTCAGTCAATTTGTTATTTAACACATTACCACTTACCCCTATCAAAACATTTTTGAACATGACAAAAACACCGGACTTGCACCGGTGCAAATTTTACCTATCATTCATCCTCTTTTTATGCACTCAGGTACTTTTTATGATGATATGCTACTGATTCCTGATCAACTGTACAGTACCGCATCGTAGTTTCTGGTTTAGAATGCCCGGCAAGTATCATTGCTTCCTGCAATGGCATCCCCCTGTTCAGCGCATTTGTAAGCGCTGTTCTTCGAAATCGATGCGGATGTGCCTTTGTAACATCCGCTTTTCTTCCGATTCGTCGGATAATGTCCTCAATTCCGTTCTTCGACAAGCGCTGATGCGGTGCTTTCGTACTCACAAACAGTGCCGGTTCTTCATCTTCCCTGCTTTCCAGATACTCACGCAAGTACATGTTCGTCCGGTCATTGACGTATACTGTGCGTTCCTTTCCGCCCTTTCCGAATACAATCAAGTCCTTACTCGTAAATCGGATATCTGACCGGTTCAGCTTGGCAAGTTCCGACACACGAACCGCTGTGGAATATAAAAATTCTAGCATTGCTTTATCTCGAAGATTGTTGCACTGCCGGAGCATCTTTTCACGCTCCTCATCCGTGTACGGCTTTTTCAAGATCTGCTCTACCTTGATATCCTCCACCAAGAGCATCGGGTTTCTCCGCACCCTGTCCCGATCACGTAGCCAGGCAAAGAAGCTACTATATACTGCTCGTACATTCTTGAGTGTCTGATTGCTAATCTGCCGGATTCGCTTATATGCCCTCATATACGCTGATATATCTCCCGGAAGAATGTCGGCTACCGCTTTATTTATATAAGACAATAACCGACTTAATTCATACTTGTACCGCTTTACAGTTTCCGGCGATTTCCCTTCAAGTGCCTTACTCATCAGAAAATCCTCCATATCATCTCTCCAACTTCCATCCACCGCCCATAGTTCTGTCTGTTTCACCAATTCACACCCAGAAAACACCATATACAGCACATTCCGTAGTTCTCGTAGTTGCCTTTCCTGCAATACTGTCTGCATCCGATGCAGTACATCCATAATCTTTCGTTCCATTCTGTTACACTCCTTTTTTGCTTTCCATTCTAGCAAAATTCTCCTGTGTCCTGTGTTAAATAACAAATTGACTAGCTTAGTGAATGAACATAATAAATATGCTAGTTTAGCATTAAAGTGGTATTCCCCAGGCGAGCTTGGTATAACAAATAACGATGATATTCCAGATGTAGCAAGCAAAACACCTCAAAACTCAGTAGTTGAACTATGGATCAATGATGATAGTTTATTTGGTCGAAATATACGCAAAGAATTATCAAATTTGTATCCGGATTTTTTCGGGTACTTAACTGTTCGCTGGACTGTCGATTTGCAAAATTGTCATTTTGAAGCATTCGCATATAAGTCTGGAGAAAGATTTTTCAAAACTTATACAAAAATTAACGGCGAGAATTGGGGGCCTTGGAAAAAAATATGCTAATGCAAATTTCATATTACGGATTATCATGGTGATGTAAGTGATTATGATTATATTACTTTCCACCCACTCCACGTTTTGCCGTTGTAAAAGTTTACCCATGTTTTTCCTGTTTCTGGATAAGCCTGTGTTAATTTTACTAATACTGCATTTGAATTATGATAAAAAACCTCCCTATACACAAGATATTCCGTATCATTTGGTATTGGAGAATTTGTAACAACATGTCCAGGTGGATGATAAATGGACAGTCTTAGATTTACAGCACTGAACTTATTAGTAAGATCAATACGAAGAAAATTTGAAAATTCATTCGTATTCTTTTCCAAGAAACATATGCAATATGTTTGTGTATTTAAAGTTTCTAACATTTTTGATAGAGTGATGTTTAAACTACCAACTGCAATATCGCCGCTTACACTCATATTTCCACTTTGATCAATAGTAAAACCTGCCATAGTGAGATAATTAAAGAATCTAACAGTTTCATTAACCGCATCAACCTCCCACCTGACACCTTTTGGGGACATAAACCAGAAATTTCCACCTTCTCCGTCAGAAGTCATTCCGACCTTTTGATCTTCTGTTTGAATTGTGTTTTTTAATTTGTTATTTAATTCAGCAATCTTCCGATCCAACTCCTTCCCCATTGGCGCCGACAGTGCCAGATTCGCATCTGTGCCCAACAGATTATTTACAGGAGATGCAAACGCATGTGCTTTCAAATCTGCAAACCATTTCATTATCTTCCCCAAAGAGATTTTTATTTTCTCCTTGCTTACCAGATTTGTCCTATTGGCGGCCTGGGTAAATGTCGGAGCTAACTCCCCTACATCTATATTCCACTTCTTTTTTTCTTCGTCAGTAACGAAGCGATGAATAGAATCCGGTATAACTTTCTCTGCCGGAATGTCCGGAATCTGCCCGTCCGGAACTTTACCTGAGGTATCCAGTGTAGCCACACCTCCCGCAGCTCCTTTTTCCGATGACAGGATAAATCCATGCCCTGTCACGACATCCTCCGCATCCTGTGCCGCTTTGTTCGCCCGGTCTGTTGCAGTGTTACAATCACGAACGGCCATAGCAGTATCTGTCTGTCTCTTTTTTTCCGCATTGATACGGTTTGTCTCCGCAGTTCCTCTCGTTTTCTCTGCGTCTGCTCTCTCCGTTTCCGCTTTCACTCTTTCGTTTTCCTGACTGACGCGGACTTTTTCTGCTTCGGCTCTTCCACTCTCTGCTAGCTGTCTTGTTCCTTCTTGAGATTCTCTGTTCTTCTCCGCTTGTGTTCTCCCCGTCTCCGCTGTTACCCTAGAACCTTCTGCACTCTTCCTAGAATTTTCTTGACTCACACGGGCATCTTCCGATCTGCTTCTTTCATTTTCAGCATTCACACGGTCATTCTCCTGGCTTACCCTTGTTTGCTCTGCGTTGATTCTCCCAGTTTCCGCAACTACTCTTTTCTTCTCTGCCGCCTCTGTTGCTTCAGATACATCATTCATTTTCTCCGCAAGCGAGACCATACTTCCTCGGACTTCCTCTCCGTATACCGCTGACCTAAAGTTTTCTATTTCTTTACTGATGTCCGCCATCTTTTTCACCTTCTTTCTTCCGCGCCTTCTCCCATTCATCCAAATCCTGCAAATATTCCTTTTGAGAGATCATTCTGATTCCTGACAAATACTCATTTAGAACTAACTCCAACATAAACGCAGGAAGTTCACTTTTCATTACTGCCTCTTCAATCTCCTTTTTTAATCCGATTATCCTAAGTGTAACCGGCCGCACCGGTTGTATAATTTTCTTATCCATATCTTATCTCCTAACGATCAACTTGTACCAAAATCCCGTGCCAAAAATGTAGACTTGCATAAGCCTTATCTAATGTATTATCCGGCCCATACGTCACTTCGCTAACAACACTTACAACCTCTGATAGACCTTCTTTTCCAATAACATCAAAACCTGTATTGAGATGTATTCCTGGACCCTTCTCTGTACTTTCTAAGGTGATCATGTCATTAAATTTGCTATCATCTCCCCAGTACCCTAAGCCAAATTTTTCACTGGGACCATATCCACCCGCGCACAGCATTCCCTTTAAAGGATTATATGCAATCATTCCTATATCCAAAATCTGATTTGATGCTTTGCTCCCAAAATATAAGCCTCCTGAAGACAATGATACTCCCCGTTCAGCATTAGAAACTTCTATGTACGCATCTATAAGTTTCGTTGTCCCGTCTTTCTCCATTTTGAATTTTTCAGTATCAATTTCTAATCGGGGACCCCTTAACGATATAACTCCTGATTCTAGTGAAAGTTCGGATGAAATATCTCCTTTACTTACTTTTGCTTCTATTTTTTCATTCGCAACATCGAATTTCGCAGTAATCTCTTTCGTCACAGAATCTCTGTACTCTACTGAAAGCTTCTCTGCGCTCACGGATCCGGCTTTGATAAACTCACCAAGCAATACTCCGTCAATCGTCCATGCATTCTTATACGGACCGTCAAATCCGTCGCGGGAAAAACCGATTCCGTTCATGTTAATCTGCATGACCTGTGTTGCCTGCTCTTTACTCGGCGCATTCATGTACAGATCGCGCAGCCAGCGGCCTTTTTCATCAAATTCCGTCACTTTATAGCCGCCCTTTGAGCCGGTCATCATTGCCGTTGCATTGTCAATTGCACTTTGTAACCACGCTGTTGTCTGCCTGTTGCTCTCCAACTGCTGAGCGATATGCTGGTAATGTCCTTTGTTCTGCTCGGTGTAGGACAGCTGCACCTTTGTGCCCAGATGCACTTTATCACTTGCCGGATCCTGTAGATGCAATTCCAACTTCTGCACCGGAAAAGTCCTATCCATTCCATGAGGTTTTGAATAGACCTGAATGCTGTCACCAAGTTCAAAGCTTTCCATACCTATATGTAGAAGTGCCTGATCCGCCGCGGATAATTCAAGCACCATGCTCTCGTATTGGTTATCCTTTAGCCATTCTTCGCCTTTCCGCTTTAAATTTACTGGTTCTGTCACATCATCCCATGATACTACGCACCGATTCCAACCATAGATATTCACCGCGTCCGGACTGTACAAATAATCTTTTCCACCGTTTACCGATTTGATGTCAACATAGGCCTCTAATCCCTCGATCGGACTTTCTTCCAACCGTGCCCCTTTTGGTATTACCGCAGTGTATAGATCGTTTGCGGAAACATTCTCGGAATAATCCAACAGATTTTCTCCAAATTCAATTGGCTGTTCACAAATTTTCCCGTATTCCTGTAAAGTAACCAGATCCAGATACCGTTTCCCGTTTTCCTTACGAATCCGAAGATATCCGTTCAGCTTTTCACAGAGCTTTTCCCGGATGCAGTCAAGGGTTGTCTCCTGATTCGTAAACCGATACAAACTGTCATTCGGATCATGCACCGTTACCATGCCGACATAAAATCTTTTCCGTTCTTCCACCTGGCTGTTATGGATATTTAGCCAAGTTTCTAACAGCTGACGGGATGTCTTATTTTGATATTTCGCTTGCGGCTGAATGGAATCAAATAAAAAAGCAAGCTCACCGACTGCATAAATCTGCTTTGTACCGAAAAAATCTTTTTCTGATTCCCTGACCTCCCCGTAAAAAATTTCCTTTCCATTTTTCAAAACCTGTATCATCGATTTACGATTCTTAACATTTCCATATTCCGGATTGACCACCGGTACATCGCATTCAAAGGTACCAGAATCATTCAACTGGAGCTTTGCTACCGCATCGACAATGACATACTCCTTATCCCCTGGATAATACAGGTCTTTTCCATCCATTAATACCTGATACATCATAAATACTGCCCTCTGTACTCAATCGTTAATTTTCCTGCCCCGGAGAACTGTAGCGTTACATCTTCTTTTCCTACACGTACAGCCGGAAAACGATTTCTTCCGACTTTCAGCGTGTATGTTCTTCCACCATGCGTAAGTTTTAGGTTATTTGCTTCTGTCACAACAAAGACTGGCGGGCAGTCAATTCCGGCACCCAGAATTTTAACTGTCCTGTTAGAACCGGTAATCTGAATATCCATAAGCTGACGAATCACACCGGTATGGAAATTAAAAATATCCCACTTCCACGGCTCTCCGCTTGATTGCAGATCAAACTTAAACGGTTCCGCTGTGCCGGATAATGTAATCTCGCCGCTTGAATAATCTGTTTTTTCTCCATCCACAGTTAAACGGACCGTGTAGAAATGTTCTGGTTCATCATCTAATACCATCTTTACTTTACGTCCCGTAATTGCAGTTCCTATCTCTGAAAAAAACTCATACCATTCTTGATTGTTGATATTCGGCAAATCATATTCAAGCTCAACCGTTCGCAGCCCATACGATGGGCGACCATTTATCTCTGTTAAATCAATCATCCCATCTCCACCCGGAATATCAATTTTCTGTTCTTTTACTTCAGGCATAGATATATAAATGCGCATTGGTTTCAGATTCCAATTATCCTCCGTATGCCATTGATCATCGAAGGTTATTCCAGACTTGGTAACCATCTAACTCTTCCTCCTGCTTATTTTCCCGAGTTCATCGTTTACTACCGGTGTCAATATTCTTCCTGCTTTCTGCCCGTCAATTTCCACTGTTGCGTCTTCAAGCCCCCTCCTTGTTGCAACTTCCAACGCTTTTTCCAGCCTCTGTATATCCTGTTCTGACATGCAAATGCTGTACTCCTTTTCCTTTGAGAAAAATAATTTCGCGTTTGATTGCATTGAAAATGACTTCGTTACCCTGCCGGTATTAATCGCCATTGTTTCTCTCATCCGCGATGAGATTTCAGACATATCCAATGATGATACAGCCGTCTTTGCAAGCCCCTCAGATGCTTTCCGAACTGTTTTGGACTCTCCTTCTATTCCAAGGGCAAGCCCCTCTCCGAAAAACTTACCGACTTCTCTCGTCTTTCTCGACGGAGAATGCTCATCTAGTGCCGCTTTTGCGGCCATATATGCAGAGTATGCTATATTTCTTCCTGCATTGGTTGCACTTGAAAGCCAACTGTTAATGCCATTCACAAAACCGGCACCAAAATTAGAGCCGGCTCTGTACCCGTCAAGATAAGACGCACCGGCGTCTGCGGAATCAGCAAGAGATCTACCGCTCGTCATAGACTCCCCTGATGCACTTCCAACACCGGAAGCATATTCACTTCCCTGCACATATCCTGTAGCACCTGTATCTGAAGACCCCATTCCTGCATTAGCAACGTCAGACAATCCTTTTGAAGTAGACTCAATAGCCCCTCTGTTACTATCAAGGCCACTGTTGTATTCTGATGTCTCTTCCGCTCCCGTGCTGCGGGTATCGGCGCTACCCAATAGCTGATTAGTCGAATCGGAAATGTTTTTTGACGTTGCATCTATATTCGGTTTCTGGCTCGCCAACCCTTGATTTGCCTTTTCTCCGGATTTCCTCAAAGACTCTTCTGCCTGCGGTTGTAACTTATCAAGTTCTATTTTTGCAGAATCCACCATTTGCTTTGCAGAGTCCACCATCTGTTGCGTAACTCCGGGTGTACCATTCTCAACAGCCTGTCTCATTGCTTCATAGTTGCTCTGCATATTCTGGACTTGTTTTTCCAGACTCTCTTTTGTTCCGATTTCCGCAGTAATAAAGCCGTTCTGCATTTTTAGCAGAGCTTCTTCTATTTTTTCCGCATCCCCGGAAATAATAGCTGAAGAAACTCCTTCGTAGTTCCTAATCGTGGCGTTGTAGCCTTCCAAAGTTTCGGACGCTTCCATATAGCTGTCTTTCAAATCACTGTGCGCATCTTTTAACTCATTTACCGCCCGCGCCTGAGAATTATATCGCCCAACTGCTTCTCTAAAAGCTGCCTCGCCTTGACCCTGAGCTTCATTTTTTTCTTTTTCTAGCTTTATCAGTTCTTCTTCCGCAGTTTTTAACTCTCCCCCCTTTTTTATCATTTCATCGTAGGAGGATGTTACGTCCTTTATAGCCTGCGCTTTTTCCTGTATCGCTTGCTTATATGATTCTTCGTATGCCTCTAAAGATGCTTCGGCGCGCTTCTTCTCGATAAGACTATCTATAGATGCTCCCAGTTCACCGTTTGCCGCTATTATTCCCCAAATCTCTTCCTTCTCAAGCCCTAATGCCTTAGAAAGTTCATTTACGATAAAATTCGCCCTGTCTTCATACCCTGATTTGACTTGCCCATTGGAATCAATCAAACCATTTAGTTCATCTTTTAACCCAGCAATATAACCGTATTCCGCATTAATTGCCACCAACGATTCTTTTCGTGCAGAATCCAGTTCTTTATAGGCTTCATACTGCTCATGAATTTCTTCATTTGCCTGTTTCTGCTCTTCTGTTAAAGCATACTGTGATTCTTTAGCATCGTCTGTTGTAAGCACGTACATGCCAATCCCTGCCGCCAACGCTCCGACTGCCGTAATTAACAGACCAATCGGATTTGCTGCCATGACTGCATTCCAAGCAGCATGTGCCGCTGTAGCAAGTGAAACTTTTCCTGTCAAAAGTCCGACTGCCGCTTGTCCTGCTGTAAGAGTGGCATTAGACACAATACCTTGCGCCGTACAAGCCATTTGCACTACATTATAGGCATCCACAGCTGACGATGCTGTTTTCCATACTTTTATTCCCTTACTCAGAATTTTGTTCGTTTCCGAGACGGCTTTATATCCTTTAAACGCAGTAAAAGCAGCTGCCGCCGAAGACGCTAACACATCCAGATTCTCTCCGGCAAAATCCACCGCTTTTGTAAGTGGCGGAAGCGCCACTTCTGCCAGTTTTCCAACCACATCGATCACATTGTCCAGTGTTTTTACAACGGTTTTTCCCGCTGTTTTTAATCCGCCGGAATTCAAAGAATCGGATATTGCATCGATCGCATCCTCCACCGGTTCCTGTACGCTTGCCGGAAGTAACTCCGCCAAGCCGTCGGCAAAAGATTCCGCCACTTCTCCCGCTGCTCCGATGAGTCTTCCGCGATTCTGAATGATACCGTTCGCAAAAGATTCTATAAAGTCAACTGCTGCATCCACCATTTCCGGAGCGTGTTCCGCAGCTCTGACCGATAAGTTTGCAAACTCATCACCTGCAGTTCTGATCGCTTCATTTAAGCCGCCGCTGTTAAACGCGTCTGTAATATTGTTCACGCTGTCAGTTGCCACGACAGCAGCATCCTTCATGTTGTCTGCTACGCTCTCATAGAACACGATCCCAAGAGATTCTACAGACCCTTTCAGCTGCTCTATAGCGCCTCTTAAATTGTCCTGCATGGTCTCTGCTGCTTTCTTCGCAGACCCGTCACACACTTCGTATGCCTCCGTCAGAGCCGACAGGCTTTCCGGACCCTCATTGATCAGCGCCAGCATACCGGACAGAGCCTCCTGCCCATATAACGTAACCAGATAATTGTTTTTCTGTTCGTCGGTCATGCCTTCCATCGCTGACTGAAGCATTCCCACTTGTTCAATAAGAGACAACATTTTCCCTTCGGAATCGTAGAACGATACGCCCAGTTCATCCATTGCCTGCTGCATATCATCTGTGGGTTTAGACAGTCTGGAAAGCGCGCCGCGAAGTGTAGTTCCTGCCTGACTTCCCTGTATGCCGGCATTTGCCATGATGCCGATCGCTGCCGCTGTTTCTTCAAAAGACAGCCCTGCCGCCCGTGCAAGGGGAGCAACATACTTCATTGCCTCTCCGGTTTCTGCTACGGAAGAATTGGTCTTATTTGCATTGGCAGCCAGTACATCTGCTACATGCGCCGCGTCTGCTGCTTCCAAACCAAATCCTCGCAATGTCGAAGCCGCAATATCCGAACTGGACGCCAGATCTTCTCCCGAAGCGGCCGCCAGATCAAGAAGTCCCGGCATCGCATCCATAATCTCGGATGTAGTAAATCCTGCCGCCGCCAGATTTTCCATGCCCTCTGCCGCCTGGCTGGATGAGAAAGCTGTGTCCGCGCCAAGCTGGATCGCCTGATTTTTTAGCTTTTCAAATTCTTCACCTGTAGCACCGGAGATTGCCTGCACCCGTGACATCTGTGATTCGAAATCAGCCCCTGCCTTGATCGCGGCTATCGACACGGCACCAAGCGCTGTTGCTGTTCCTGTAATCGCGCCAGTTGCCACACTCAATCCTTTGACTGCCAGTCCTCCGATTTTTGAGAGTCCTTTCTCGATCCCGGAAGAATCCAGATCGGTTTCGATTACAACTTTTCCGTCTGCCACATTCTTCACCTGCCTTTCTTTTTCAGCTTATTCCAACAGACTGCTCACATCTTCCCCTCTCATCAGTGCCGCTTCGATCTGTTTCACACGTTCGCTGACATGCTGCTGCGCCTTTACATCCAAGCCATAATAACGCTGCATTGCCCGGTAAAATTCCCGCTCCTGTTTGGAAAGATTTCGGTTCGCCGTATCAATTGTCCGGTACTCGATCACCCGGTTCAGCCTGGTATCGCTTCCCAGATTTTCTAGCAAGATCATAAATTTCCACCAGTGCATATCTTCTGTCTGTAGATCGATTCCATACTGCTGGACAAATCCTGCATATATTAAATCCGCATCCTTTTCGAAATCAAATGGCTGCTTATCATTCACGCCTGCGATCTTCCGTGGGAAACGTTTTATTTCCTTTTCGCGCCCGCAAGAAAAGAACCAGAACATCTTTTCTACATGCTCTTCCGAAAAGATTTTTTGTTTCCGATAAAATAAGAGCAGGATCTTCAGAAGTTCCCCCTGAGAAAGTTCTGTTTTCCCGCTCTGTATCTCATAACATTTCAAAATCGTCCGGAAATCAAAAGCGACTGGACACTCCATACCATTCACGGTTACGCTTTTCGGAAAAGGCGCTGTCAAAACATTCATACACCCCTCCGCATAGATTTCATCCTTTTTACAATCTGTGCATACTGTTCGCTCTGCTGAATCTGTTCACGAACCAATTGTTCATATGCGGACAAATGCCGCAATCGGTCATTCCCTGAACCGCAGACACGAATGCCTGTCCCCGTTCCGAAAATATGGTCAAACATCCCTTTGATTGCATCACAAAGATACTGATTTTTTTCTTTTTCCGTTCCCTCCGGCTGATGTTCCGAAAGATGCTTCATCTTTTCCAATTCCTGCTGATATGCTTCCCTTTTCTCTTCCTGATCTTCATCATACATCGAGAATTCCAATGTCACTCCATAAATTTCCATCTTCGCTCTCCTTATCTCTTTTCTATTTTCGCCTTACCAATCTTCCCTCTACCAATTAAGGCATTATCACCAGAGGGAATTATTCCCCCGGCGTAAATGTCTTTGTGGTCGTATCAAACGTTCCGTTGATCCAATCCGTCTTTCCAAGCAGATTTCCAGACCCCTGAATCTCGCCATCATTATCGGAAAATTCTGCCACTTCTACCGCAACACGTCTCTGCT
>CAUWEA010000073.1:0-14429 GCA_963557735.1 uncultured Faecalimonas sp.
ATTCATATACCTCTGCCGGAATGGATTGTTTGAAAGATCTCTCAAGTCCTCTGTTTTTCACTGCCTTTTCGAGGCATTCCTTTGAGAAACAGAGGTATGCTCCACGGCCGTTCTTCTTGCCGGTCGCATCCAGGATGAATTCATTTTCTGAAGTTTTCAGTACACGCATCATCTCTTTTTTACTCTTCATTTCCCCGCATCCTACGCATTTTCGCATAGGAATCTTCTTCATGCTGCCCAAACAATCACTCCGTTTCTATTCTTCATCTGCCAGATAATCTTCTGTCTGCTCCGGCTCATCCATCTCTGCTGCTTCCATCGCCATATCCATGTAGTTCTCCGGAAGATCTCCCGCTTCGATCGCCTGTGTCTCGCTCTTGATATCGATCTTATATCCAGTCAGACGGGCTGCAAGTCTTGCATTCTGTCCTTCCTTTCCAATCGCAAGAGAGAGCTGATAATCCGGAACGATCACGCTTGCTGTCTTCTCATCCGGATCAGCCATAACTGAAATAACTTTTGCCGGACTTAATGCGTTCTCGATCAGGATCGCCGGGTTATCGCTCCAGTTGATGATATCGATCTTCTCCCCGCGCAGTTCATTGACGATCGCATTGACTCTCGCACCGTTCATTCCGACGCATGCTCCTACCGGATCGACATCCGGATCGTTGGACCATACTGCGATCTTTGTACGGGAACCTGCTTCTCTGGAAATACTCTTGATCTCCACAGTTCCATCTTTGACTTCTGCCACTTCTGATTCAAACAGACGCTTCACAAGTTCCGGATGCGTACGGGAAACTAAGATCTTTGGTCCTTTTGTCGTATTTTTCACTTCTACCACGTACAGCTTGATACGCTCTGTCGGCTTGAATACTTCCCCTTTGACCTGCTCATTCTCTGTCAGCATCGCATCGGCCTTACCCAGATTAATACTTACATTTTTGCCAACATATCGCTGAACGATACCAGTCACGATATCTTTTTCTTTCTCGAAATACTGGTCATAGACTACTTTTCTTTCTTCCTCGCGGATCTTCTGCAGGATCAGGTTCTTTGCATTCTGTGTGGCGATTCTTCCGAATTCCTTTGATTCTACCGGAATCTGAACGATGTCGCCCAGTTCAAATTTGGAATCGATCATCTTCGCATCGGCAAGGCTGATCTCCATCACCTCGTCCTCTACTTCTTCCACAACGGTCTTCTCTGCAAATACCGAGTAGTCGCAAGTCTCTCTGTCCATGATGATCTTAATATTGTCCGCCTTTCCAAAGTGATTCTTGCAGGCATTCATCAGTGAATTTTCAATTGCATCTAACATCGTCTCTTTGCTGATATCCTTTTCTTCTTCCAGGATCGTCAGCGCTTCTAATAACTCAGTGTTCATTTCTATTTCCTCCTAACTGTTTAAAAATCAAGTGCAAGACGGATCAGCGCGATCTCGCTTCGCTCAAATGTCTTTGGCTCACCATCTTCATATTCGATCGTGACCGTGTCTTTGTCATACGACTTTAAAATACCGGTAAATTCTTTCTGTCTGTCAATCGCGCGGTACGTTCTGATCTCCACTTCTTCTCCCAGACTTCTCTGAAAGTCTTTTTCTTTCTTTAACGGTCTTCCAAGCCCCGGAGAGCTGACTTCAAAAATGTAAGTATCCTCGATATAGTCTTCCCGGTCCAGAATCTCGGAAAATGCGCGGCTGACTGTCTCGCAGTCATCTACCGCGATCCCGCCCGGCTTATCAATGTAGACGCGCAGGTACCAGTTGCTGCCTTCCTTCACATATTCTACATCTACCAGTTCAAATCCATTGCCCTCCACGATCGGCAGGATCAGTTCTTCTGTTTTCTGTTCATATACTTCTTTTTTTGACAAATCATCTCTTCCTTTCTGTTCTTGTTCTTTCGTCTCAGACAAATGTGCATGATACAAAGAAGAGTGGACGTCTTGCCCACTCTTCTGTCAGTTACATATCAATCTATTAAAAAGCATAGCACAACTCTTCGGGAAAAGCAAGCGCTTTTTCCTGCTTTCGCCCTACAATCGTGTCTTTGTCCCTTTTCCATCCCGTTTATTTAGCTTCAGCCGGTTCAGGGAAACCTCTTTTTCCTGATACGTTCCTTTTGTATCTACCCCGTCTTCAAACAGATAGCTCTGCTCGATCCGGTCATTTTTCTGCAGCTTCATCCCCCGCACGCCGACGGCGCCTTTTTTCTTCTCCGGCACTTCCTCAAGCAGGAACCGAAGGAAATATCCACCCTCTGTCTGGAGCACGATATTTTGTTCCTCACCGATCCGGATCACCGCAGTGACTTCATCCCCATCCTGCAGCTTCGTCGCTGCAGTCGTTCTCTTGGATACGAGGAATTCTTCCCCTGCCACCTGCTTTAACATACTCTGTCTTGTCACAAACAACAGTCTGGCATCTTTTAACGACTCCTCCGCACAGAGATATACGATCTCCTCCTGCGCGCTGTCATAATTTCCCATGTTATCGATCGGGACACTCTTATCCCGGAATTTTCCATATGGGATATCCGTAACCTTTACCTGATGCATTTTCCCGGTATTGGTAAAAATACAGATCTTACCGGTATTTTTGCAGCGAAGGATATGTTTGTTTTCACTGTCTGCCGCCTCTTTGTTTCGCTCATAAGTAGCCACATCCACCGTCTTCGCATATCCAAACCGGTCTAAGAGCAGCACGACTTCCTGCTCCTCGATCTTATTTTCCTCAAAGATGGCCTCTTTGGCATTCTCGATCTGCGTGCGGCGCGCTCTCGCGTAAGCCTTTTTGTAGCCGTCCAGCTCCTCGATGATCACATTTGTCATCGAATCGTAATTGTTCAGGATATCTTCGTATTTCTCAATATTTTTCAGTGTCTCCTCATGTTCCTTCATCAGCGCTTCGATTTCCAGACCGATCAGCTTATAGAGCCGCATCTCCAGGATCGCCGTCGCCTGCTTCTCGGTAAAGCGCAGCTTTGCCGCCCGTTTCTTTGCCGCCGCGGTCTTAAACGTAATGTTTTCCACCGTCCCGTGGATCAGACATTCTTTCGCGTCTTTGATCGACTTGCTGCCCCGTAAGATCTCGATGATCAGATCGATCACATCACATGCTTTGATCAGACCTTCCTGGATCTCTTTTTTCGCAAGTTCTTTCGCAAGCAATGTCTTATATTTTCTCGTCATCAGCTCGAACTGAAAATCCACATGGTGCTCGATGATCTGGCGAAGCCCCATCGTCTCTGGTCTTCCATCCGCAACCGCAAGCATATTCACGCCAAACGTATCTTCCAGACGCGTCTTTTTATAGAGCATGTTTTTCAGATTCTCGATGTCCGCATCTTTCTTCAGTTCCAGCACGATACGGATCCCTTCTTTGGAAGACTGGTTTGAAATATCTACGATATCATTTGTCTTCTTCGCCTCCACCAGCGCACAGACGTCATTCAGGAATTTTCCGATCCCCGCACCGATCATCGTATATGGAATCTCAGAGATGACAAGGCGCTTCCTGCCGCCTTTTACATCCTCCACTTCTACTTTCCCGCGAAGCTTGATCTTACCGGTACCGGTCTCATAGATCGATGGCAGGTCATCCTTATTGACCACAATCCCCCCGGTCGGAAAATCCGGTCCTTTCAGATAAGTCAGAAGTTCTTCTGTTGTGATCGCATTGTTTCTCATATAAGCCTTTACCGCATCGATCACTTCGCCCAGATTATGTGTCGGGATGCTTGTTGCCATGCCGACCGCAATTCCCTCCGCGCCGTTGACGAGAAGATTCGGGATTCTGACCGGAAGTACCTCCGGCTCTTTTTCTGTCTCATCAAAGTTCGGCACAAAATCTACGATATCCTTGTCAAGATCCGCCAGATAAGCCTCCTGCGTGATCTTTGCCAGACGGCTCTCGGTGTAACGCATCGCCGCGGCACCGTCCCCTTCGATCGATCCGAAATTACCATGACCGTCCACAAGAACCATTCCCTTTTTAAATTCCTGCGCCATAACGACCAGCGCCTCATAGATAGAACTGTCGCCGTGGGGATGGTATTTACCCATCGTATCCCCGACGATACGCGCACACTTTCTGTATGGTCTGTCGTATCTGATCCCAAGCTCATACATATCGTAGAGCGTTCTTCTCTGTACCGGCTTTAATCCGTCACGGACATCCGGCAGTGCTCTTGCTATGATGACACTCATCGCATAATCGATATAAGATTTCTTCATCACATCCGAATACTCGGTTCTTATCACTTGCTGCTCGTTCATATTTTACCTCACCTAACTATATATCCAGTTCTGCCTCCGCTGCATTTTCATAGATAAATGCACGCCGCGGCGGAACGTCACTTCCCATCAGCATCTCTGTCACACTGGATGCCATTCTCGCATCCTCGATCTCTACCAGCTTTAACATCCTCGTCTCCGGATTCAAAGTCGTCTCCCATAATTGCTCTGCATCCATCTCCCCGAGACCTTTGTACCGCTGGAGGGTAAACGGACCGGTCTGGCGCTTCCGGTACTGTTCTAACGCCTTGTCGTCATACAGATACTCTTCCTCGCCCTTCTTCGGCATTGCCTTGTAAAGCGGCGGCATCGCAATGTACACATGTCCCTCAAAGATCAGCTCCGGCATAAAGCGGTAGAACAACGTCAGAAGCAGTGTAGAAATATGCGCTCCATCCACATCTGCATCCGCCATAATGATGATCTTATCGTAGCGAAGCTTACTGATGTCAAAGTCATTTCCATATCCTTCGGAAAATCCACATCCAAACGCATTGATCATCGTCTTGATCTCCGCATTCGCCAGCACCTTATCGATACTCGCCTTCTCCACATTCAGAATCTTCCCGCGGATCGGCAGGATCGCCTGGTACATCCGGTCGCGGGCTGTCTTTGCAGATCCCCCGGCGGAATCTCCCTCGACGATAAAGATCTCACACTTTGACGCATCACGGCTCTCGCAGTTTGCAAGCTTTCCATTGCTGTCAAAGGAATATTTCTGCTTTGTAAGAAGGTTCGTCTTCGCCTTCTCCTCTGTCTTGCGGATCTTCGCCGCCTTCTCGGCACAGCCGATCACCTTCTTTAACGTCTCAAGATTCCGGTCAAAATAACGCACGATCTCCTCGCCAGTCACCTTTCCCGTTGCCTTTGACGCATCCGGATTGTCAAGCTTCGTCTTCGTCTGTCCCTCAAATCTCGGATCCGGATGCTTTACAGAGACGATCGCTGTCATCCCGTTCCGGATATCCGCTCCGGTAAAGTTGGAATCCTTCTCCTTTAAGATGCCAAGTTCCCTCGCATACTGGTTGATGACCGTTGTGAACGTCGTCTTAAAACCAGTCAGATGCGTGCCGCCCTCAGCATTGTAAATGTTATTGCAGAAGCCAAGCACGTTCTCATGGAACTCGTTGACATACTGAAATGCCACCTCCACCTCGATCCCTTCTGCCTCTCCTTTAAAATACACCGGCTCATGGATCATCTCTTTCTTCTGGTTCATATCCCTGATAAATCCAATGATCCCATCCGGCTCATGAAACTCGATATGCTCCGTCTGCTCCCGTCTCCGGTCTTCAAAAATGATCGTCAGATCCGGGTTCAGATACGCGGTCTCATGCAGCCGGCTCTTCACTTCGTCTGCCTTAAACTTTGTCTTCTCAAAAATCTCTCCGTCCGGCAAAAAATTTACCAGTGTTCCGGTCTTTCTCGTCTTTGCGATCACCGGAAGAAGTCCGTCTTCCAGTTCTATAACCGGGACTCCCCGCTCATACCGGTCATGATGGACGCCGCCGTCCCGGCTGATCTTCACATCCATATATTCTGACAGTGCATTGACGACAGATGAGCCGACTCCGTGAAGTCCGCCGCTTGTCTTATATGCAGAGTCATCAAACTTTCCTCCCGCATGCAGTGTCGTATAGACAAGACGCGCCGCGGAGATCCCTTTCTGGTGCATGCCGACCGGAACGCCTCGGCCATTGTCCTCCACCGTAGCCGAGCCGTCCTTTTCTAAAAACACGCTGATCTGATCGCAGAACCCGGCGAGATGTTCATCCACCGCATTGTCCACGATCTCATAGATCAGATGGTTCAGTCCTTTTGTAGACACACTTCCTATATACATTCCCGGGCGCTTCCGGACTGCCTCCAGCCCTTCGAGCACCGAAATACTATCTGCATCATATGTATTTTTCTTAGCCATTTACCCCTGTCCTTTCACGTTCTTTATCAAAGCTTCACACATTCTACCACAAATATCCAGGATTTTCAACTTTATTTTCGAACAGTTGTTCTCACTGTTATTTCCTGCTGTTTCTCTTATCCTTCTGTGATCACCTTTTGCAGCGTCACTGCAAGCAGTTCCATTGCATTTCTCATCTCCTCCACGGTGTTCGTCTGCGCCCCCGCCTCGATCAGCAGCGACTTCGGGCGCATGTGCAGGCTATACCGGTAACCGCGCAGGAAAATCCGTCTTGTAAATCCGGGATACATCTGCTCTGCCGCCAGCTTCATCTGGAGAGAAAATGCAAGGTTATCCTGGATGTACGGGTTCGGGAGATAGGCGATATCTCCATTGTCCTTTGTCCGGCTCAGACCATTAAAAAACATGATCTGCGCCGTCGGCTTCCCGTCAATCTCCGTCACAAGGTGGGTATCCTCCCCCACACCGTCCCGGTGCAGATCGATCACAACCTCGATACTCGGATACTCCTCCAGGATCGGCCGCACGCCCGCCTCGGCATACTCATATGCGGCGCTGCGGTCCAGCTGTCCGTTGATCAGATCATAGACACCCGGATGGTGGATCGTCGGAATCCCAAGCGCATTCAGCCGCTCTGCAAGAAGTTTTCCCATCCCGACGATCGTCGTATCAGTATCTCCCTCTGTCGAATCGATAAAAGCCTCCTGGGAGTGCGTGTGGAAGATCAGGATTTTCGGCGCATCCCCCTGCTTTTCGATCTTCATGCTGCGGGACAGAAGATCATCTGCATTCAGCTGATCCGGTCCGATCATCGTCGCACTGTCCACCGTATAATAATTGCTGAGCAGATAATCAAAATCCCGCAGTTTTTCCATCGAGATCTCAGCCGGAACCTGCGCAGCCTTTGGAGGTTCTTCGATCACTTCTGCTTTCTCGGGATTAATTAGTTTCCCGTCTGCCCCCACTTCATTTTCATCCTCCGCCTGCTTTCTGAGGATCATCTCATATGTCTCCTCATCCTCCACCGATGCCTGATACACCCGCTGCCTCCTCAGATAGCCCCCCGCAGGCAGGATCTTCATCGCCTGTTCTGCAATCCACTCTCCCGGCGACGGGGGATCCTCTGCCTTCAGATAAGAAAGCGAAGGCAGATACTGTTCCTCCGCCTTCTTCTGTATGTGTTTTGCAGCCGCCTGCCCATCCAGAACCGCTCCCATATTTTGCACGATACATAAAAACACAAGGAAGACCGCAGTCCTCCCAAGCTTTGTTTCTGCCCCGGCCAGTTTCCATCTCTTTTTCATGCGCTCATTTCCTCGCTCTTTTTTGCACTTGTCCACTCTGCCAGAATCGTTCTGTCCTTTCCACTATATGAGACAGCGCCGGATTTTATACCGTTTCCCCGGAAAATAAAATATTCAGCGCCTCTGAAATCGTAAAACTCACTCGACGGATCGTGTCATCGATCGTTTTCGGCGTCATATACATGCCATTCAGATGCGGCGCGATCAGCTCGCGGATCAGTTCCTGCTTCTCCGCCTCATTGTAACTGCGCAATGTCTCCCCGACACTCTTTAATGCCTCAGAAGATTCCAATGCAGCGATGAAATTTTCCATCGTGTCATTGACGATCGTCACTGCATCTACAACCGTCGGAACACCGATCCCGATCACTGTCACCCCAAGTGTCTCCTGATTCAGTGCCAGTCTGTGATTTCCGACGCCGGAGCCTGGGCAGATCCCGGTGTCTGTGATCTGAATCGTCCGGTTTAACCTTTTGCTGTTGCGCGCCGCAAGCGCATCCACTGCCACAACAATATCCGGATTCGTCTCCTGAACGATCCCTCTTACGATCTCCAGCGTTTCCATCCCGGTCTGTCCCGTTACCCCGGGCACAACTGCACTGACTAGATACACCTGTTCTTCCCCCATCGCATATTTTCCATACTCTTTGACGACATGCCGCGTCACATGCAGATGATCTGCCACGAGAGGTCCAAGAGAATCCGGTGTCACCTCCCGGTTCCCAAGTCCTACGACAAGAACAGACACTTCCTCCTTTGGCTCTGGCAGAAGCTCCCCGATATCCTCCGCCAGTTTTTTGGAGATCTCTCTGTGATATTCTTCATCCGGCACCGCCATGTTCGGCGCCTCCACAGTCAGATACGTCCCGACCGGCTTTCCCATCATCTTCGCCCCATTCTCCGTCTCGATCACGACACGGGTCGTCCGGATCTCCTTCTCCTCATCATACCATTCTTCCACTACGACCCCTGAGATTTCTACCTGATCGGATTCAAACCGCTCTTTTGTCTCAAGCGCAAGATCGGTACGAATATTATAGTTTTCCAGCATTTCATTCTTTCCCTCATTTCCTCTCTGTTTTTTAATAGTTTTTACAAAAAAATGGGAAATATGTATTGACAGAACAGATTCTATCCATTAAACTGAATAAGTGTGTTCGACAGAACGTCCGTGTCCGAATCTGCCGAATTACCCTAACGAATGGAAAATGAAAAAATCACATATTTGGAGGTGTACGATTTGGCTAACATTAAATCTGCAAAAAAAAGAATCTTAGTAAACGAGACAAAGGCTGCTAGAAATAAAGCAATTAAATCAAAAGTAAAAACTTACGTGAAAAAAGTTGAGACTGCTGTTGCTCACAATGACAAAGCTGCTGCTGAAGAAGCTTTAAAAGCTGCTATCGTTGAGATCAACAAAGCTGGTTCTAAAGGTGTTTACCACAAGAACACTTGCGCTAGAAAAGTTTCCCGTTTAACAAAAGCTGTTAACGGAATTGCTTAATCAGAAGCTTAATAAAATAGAAATACAAAAAAGAAGTAATCATACCGTCATGTGATTACTTCTTTTTTCTTGCATAGAAAATCTCCATCTTTATTACGCAGGAAACTTCCATCGCCTGCGAGATTCCTCCTCTCAAATCTTCTCACACAACAGGCGCCCAAAAAGAGCGCCTGTACCTGTCTTCTATCTGGAAAAATCTTAAAGAAACAGATTTTTCACATCATTGAACAAAATCACGATCATCAATCCAAAGAGCAGGACATATCCTGCAAAATGAATCATTCCCTCTTTCTCCGGCGCGATCCGCCTGCCACGGATCACTTCCAGGATCAAAAACACCAGCCTTCCGCCGTCTAATGCCGGGATCGGAAGCAGGTTCATCACTCCTAGGTTTGCCGATAGCAAGATTCCAATGTTCATCAGATTCAGAAGGATGACTGCCATTCCCGCTGGTTTCGCAGCCTCGTAAGTATCATCTACAAGGTTCACGATTCCTACCGGACCGGCCATCTGGTCGAGGCCGACTTTTCCGGTGACGAGCATCTTCAGACCCTCCAGTGTCGTGCAGATCCAGTATTTTACCTCGTAAACGCCATACTGAAGCGCTTTCAGCCCATCTGCCTTCTCATTGTGCGCCTTTCCGGTCAGCCCAAGCAGATACATCCCGGTTTCTTCATCCATTCTCGGCCTGATATCCACCTGATGCTCTTTTCCATCCCGTTCATAAGTGACCGTGACTGTCTCACCCTGGTGAACTTGGTTATATATCTGCACTTCTCTCCAGAGATTGATATCCTTGCGATTCATTTTCACAATGACATCCCCGCTCTGCAATCCGGCATCCTCAGCCGCCGATCCCGGGATCACCTCATCTGCAACGGCCGGATCATAACCGACCCAGGCAACAAGAATCACCGCGAAAATAAACGCGAGAATAAAATTAAACACCGGTCCTGCTGCGATGACAGAGATCCTGGCCCAGACCGATTTGCTGTTAAAGCTTCCCTCCGACTGGTCATCGATCTCATCTTCTCCCATCATGCAGGAGCCTCCGAACGGCAGAAGCTTCCACGAATACCTCGTACCGCCCCACTCAAAACTGATGATCCTGGGTCCCATCCCAAGAGAAAATTCAGATACATTGATCCCATGTTTCTTTGCCAGTAAGAAATGCCCAAGTTCATGGACGATCACGACAAAACTAAAAAGTAACAAGGCAAAAAGAATGCCCATCTGTTACCACCTGCTTTCTATATAGTCATAAGTTTCCGCCTCTGTCCGCAGTATCTCATCCACAGAAGGATCCGCAATATTCTTATGCGCCTCCATGCACGCCTGGATCATCTCCGGTATTTCCAAAAATCTGATCTCACGGTTCAGAAACTTGCTCACTGCCTTCTCATTGGCAGCGTTGAACACGGTCGGAAGGCTTCCTCCTGCCCTTCCCGCCTCATATGCCAGACGCAGCCCGTAGAAGGTCTCAAGATCTGGCTCCTCAAATGTCAGCTGGGCAAGTCCTCTGAAATCCAGACGGTCCCCCGGCAGGTATCTCCGCTCCGGATAGTAGAGCGCATACTGGATCGGCAGCTTCATATCCGGTGTCCCAAGCTGCGCGATCACCGCGCCGTCCACATATTCCACCATCGAGTGGATGATACTCTGCGGCTGCACGACAACCTCGATCTGATCTACCTCCACGCCAAAGAGCCATTTTGCCTCGATAACCTCAAGTCCTTTATTGACCATCGTGGAAGAATCGATCGTGATCTTTCTGCCCATCTCCCAGTTTGGATGCTTCAGGGCATCTTCCACCTGCACATTCTGGAGATCTTCCCACCGTCTTCCGCGGAACGGACCGCCGGAGGCGGTCAGCAGGATCTTGTGAAGCGCCCGCTCCTGCCCGCCCTGCAGAGACTGGAAAATGGCGCTGTGCTCACTGTCCACCGGGAGGATCGACACACCGTGCTTCTTTGCAAGCGGCATGATGATATGTCCCGCAGTCACGAGCGTCTCCTTATTGGCAAGCGCGATATGCTTGCCGGCTTCGATCGCCGCGATCGTCGGCCGGATCCCGATCATTCCGACGATCGCTGTCACCAGGATCTCCACCTCCGCAAGTGTGGACACTTCGATCAGCCCTTCCATGCCGGATACGATCTTCACATCAAGATCTCTGACCCGGTACGCCAGTTCCTTTGCGCGCTCTTCACTCCAGACTGCCACAAGCTTCGGGGAGAATTCCCGGATCTGTTCTTCCAGTCGTTCTATATTATTCCCCGCAGCAAGCCCGGATACTTCCATATCCTTATTTTCTCTGACAACTTCCAGCGTCTGCGTCCCTATGGAACCTGTCGAGCCTAAAATTGCTATCCTTTTCATTTCATTCACCTACTTCATTATCGTCACAGCAAGGTAATAGATCACCGGCGCTGTGAAGATCACACTGTCAAACCGGTCAAGCACACCGCCGTGCCCCGGGATCAGTTTCCCGTAATCCTTAATGTCATGGTTTCTCTTGATCGCAGATGCGGCAAGGTCTCCCACCTGCGAGATCATTCCTCCGACCGCACAGATAAATGCATACGCTGCCGCACTTGCCTGCACATCCGGCGCAAAATAATTGATCACTGCCGCATAGAGCGCCCCGAGAAGCGCTGCGCCGGCAATCCCGCCGATTCCGCCTTCCACAGACTTCTTCGGGCTTAACTTCGGCGCCATCTTATGCTTTCCGATCAGCATCCCGACACAGTATGCACAAGTGTCACATCCCCAGGAACAGATAAATACAAGTCCCACAAGAAATGCCCCGTGTGTAAGCAGCCTTGTCTGATAGATATAGGAAAGCATCACTGCCACATAAAACATTCCAAAGTAAGTCAGCATCACCTGCTCAGAACGGTATTTCGGAAACGAAAATACATAAACCGCCATCAGAACGATCAAAAATAAGATCCCGATGCAGGTAATCTCATTCATCTGTCCGGCTGCAAATGCTCCCGGCGCTTTTCCTGCCGCCACTCTGTGAAGCAGGAAATAGTAAGCCACTGCTGCTACATATCCTGTCACACCGAGCAGTTTTTTATGCACATCTGCAATCTTATAAAGTTCACTCATTCCGATCAGACTGAGCACAAGAAGAATCCCAAATAAAATATCTCCCCCGCTGATGATCGCAAACAGAGCCACGATCACAAGCACGATCCCGCTGATCAATCTTGTCTTAAACATCTGTACGTTCCTCCCCTGTATTTCCAAAACGTCTGTCCCGGCTGTTGTACTGCTCGATCGCCTTCACAAGTTCTTCCTTTGTAAAGTCCGGCCAAAGGACATCGGTAAAATAAAATTCTGTGTAGGCAAGCTGCCACAATAGATAATTCGAAAGTCTGAGTTCCCCGCTTGTGCGGATCAGAAGATCCGGATCCGGAATTCCTCTTGTGTCGAGGTAAGATGTGAAAATCTCCTCGCTGATCTGATCCACATCCAGCTTCCCATCCCTGCAGTCCTGCGCCAGGCTTCTCACTGCACGGACGATCTCATCCCGGCTTCCATAGTTGATCGCAATCTGGAAATTCAGCCCGTCGTTATTCTTTGAAGCCTCCTCAAGTTCTAAGATCCTCGTGCGGATATCATCGTCAAGCCCTGACAGGTCTCCGAGCACGCGTACTTTCATCCGGTTCTTCTCGGCAGTCTTTAAGCAGGTCTTCATATAATTCCTGAGAAGTTTCATCAGCGCATCCACTTCCCCTTTCGGACGGTTCCAGTTCTCTGTGGAAAATGCATAGACAGTCAGATATTTGACCCCCATCTTATATGCTTCCTCGCAGATCCTCTCTACATTCTTACTTCCCTGGGCATGCCCATAATTTCTCGGCATCCCCTTTTTCTTCGCCCATCGTCCATTTCCATCCAGGATGATCGCGATATGCTGTGGTACATTCATCTACCAAATTCTCCTCTCTAATAGTATAAGCAAGGTCAGACGTCATTTCATCCCTCCTTGCTTATACTGATTTTCTTCTTCTGTTATCTCAGATCAGAACCTGGGCACTATGTACCCGGAAAAAGCCGCTTAGACTGTCATCACTTCTTTTGATTTTGCCTCAACAGCCTTATCGATCTGTGCGATATACTTATCTGTCAGTTTCTGTAATTCATCTTCCAGATCCTTGATCTCATCTTCAGAAACCTCTGTTCCTTTTAATTTCTTAAATGTATCATTTCCATCACGTCTGATGTTACGGACTGCAACCTTTCCTGCTTCTCCTTTTTTCTTGACATCTTTTACAAGCTCTTTTCTTCGCTCTTCTGTCAGTTCCGGGAACACAAGACGGATCACAGTACCGTCATTTGTCGGATTGATCCCGATATCAGAAGTCAGGATTGCTTTCTCGATCTCTCTTACCATAGACTTCTCCCATGGCTGGATCTGGATCATACGTGCTTCCGGTACAGATACATTTGCCACCTGCTGGATCGGAGTCGGTGATCCGTAGTAGTCTACGGTAAGTTTATCCAGTACATGTGGGTTCGCACGTCCTGCACGGATCGTTGCCAGCTCACTTGTCAGGCTGTTGTAGGATTTTTCCATTTTCTCATTAAATACACTCAGTCTTTCATTCATCGTTTTATTCCTCCGCTCTTTTTTATACAGTCACTTTCGTTCCTGTGAATGTTCCTGTCATCGTCTCCACGATACTGTTCTCCTCGCTCAGTCCGAATACAAGCATCGGCATCTTGTTCTCCAGGCATAAGATCGATGCCGCAAGATCAATGACTGCCAGTCTCTTCTCGATCACTTCGCTGATAGAGATCTCATCATACTTCACTGCCGCAGGGTTCACCTTCGGATCACTGTCATACACACCGTCGATCGTCTTCGCAACAAGCATCGCTTCCGCTTCGATCTCGATCGCACGCAGAACTGCACCTGTGTCCGTAGAGAAATACGGATGGCCGGTACCTCCCGCAAAGAAGACTACCTTTCCTTCCTCAAGCGCCTTCACTGCCGCATCTTTGGAAAACAGAGTTGTGAAAGCTCCACATACAAATGGAGTAAATACTTCTGTCTTCATTCCGACATGGCGGAAAATCTCTGATACATAAGTACAGTTCATGATCGTCGCGAGCATCCCGATCTGATCCGCCTTCGTACGGTCGATCGTCTCACTTGTCCTTCCTCTCCAGAAATTTCCTCCTCCGGTCACGATCGCAACCTGGATTCCTGCGTCCACAAGCTGTTTTACCTGCTCTGCGACTCCAATGCAGGTAGCCTCATCGAAACCTGTCTTTTTATCTCCTGCCAGCGCTTCTCCACTGAGCTTCAGTAATACTCTCTTCATCTGTCTCGCTCCTTATTTTCTTTTGTCACCGATATGCATAACGATATCAGGGCTCTTACGTT
>CAUWEA010000074.1:0-14240 GCA_963557735.1 uncultured Faecalimonas sp.
TGTGTTAGAAAAGCATAAAAATGCATTTGGAGAAATTTTGGAAGAAGTAACTGCTGACAGCGGTTATTGCAGTGAAAAGAATCTTTTGTATTTAAAGAAATATAAAATTTCCAGTTATATTAAGCTTCAGGATCATGAAAAACGGAAGGACATTTTGGAGATATCAAAGAAAATGATGGCTTTCGCCGTTTCCATTATCGAACAGCAGAAAAGAAAAATATGGATCTCCCGAAGAAGTTCCAGTATTAAAAATACTGATTTCTACGGGAGATTCCTATTTTAAAATTTAGAGCCTAAAAATCGGTATTAACCGATAGCCCCTCTTGTATAACTGATGATTAAAAGCATCGCTTTTGTTCATATTGAGACAAACGAGTCATTTTGTCGACGGACACGAAAACTGCTGTATTTCGGAAAAAATTTAAAGGAACTAAAACAGTGCTGAAGATGATTATTTAGCTTCCTTTTTAAGCCCGATTTGTAACCCATTTATGCTTTTCTACCCATGCTTCACCATTAAAAAGATGAAAAACACTGTCAAATTTGTATAGGTGGGTTTAGCCGTTTTCGAAACGTTGAAAAAAATAAAGCCCCGAAAACCTTGAGTTTGCGGGGCTTCGTAATAATTTTCTCCGAAAAATAAGAGAGATTATCTCTTGCGTAACTGAAATTAACGTTTAGAGAACTGTGGTGCTCTACGAGCTGCTTTGAGACCGTATTTCTTACGTTCTTTCATACGTGGATCACGTGTTAAGTATCCTGCTTTTTTCAGAACTGGTCTGTAATCTGGATCTGCCTGAAGTAAAGCTCTTGCGATACCGTGACGGATAGCTCCAGCCTGTCCTGTGTATCCACCACCGCGTACGTTTACTAATACGTCGAATTTGTCAAGTGTCTCTGTTGCTACTAATGGCTGACGAACAACAACTTTTAATGTCTCTAATCCTAAGTATTCGTCGATGTCTCTTTTATTGATTGTAATATTACCTGTTCCAGGTACTAAATATACTCTTGCGATAGATTTTTTTCTTCTTCCTGTTCCGTAGAATTTTGCTTTAGCCACTGTAATATCCTCCTTTCAACCTTTCCTAGAATTTCAGTTCAACTGGCTTCTGAGCTGCCTGTTTGTGCTCTGGTCCAGCATATACATGAAGTTTCTTAATCATTGCTCTTCCTAAAGGTCCTTTTGGAAGCATTCCTTTTACAGCAAGTTCGATTACTTTCTCTGGTTTCTTGTCCATCATTTCTCTTAATGTAGTTTCTTTCATTCCACCTACATAATCAGAGTGATTGTAGTAGATCTTCTGATCTAATTTCTTACCTGTAACTGCGATCTTCTCTGCATTTACAACGATTACGTAATCTCCTGTATCGATGTGTGGTGTATAAACTGGTTTATTTTTTCCTCTTAATACTTTTGCGATTTCTGATGTTAAACGTCCTAATGTCTTGTCTGTTGCGTCAACTACATACCATTTTCTTTCAATCTTATCTGGATTAGCCATGTAAGTTTTCATTGGTCGACCTCCTAAATATATTCTCTCATTAAATCAATATTGTTTATTATGAAATCAGCTCACTCCGGGGCTTTGGTGTAAACTGTTTCTTCTCATGTCATACTTTATGATTATATTATGGATAGTGCTTTCTGTCAACTGTTTTATCGTATTTTTCTATTGTTTTCGGCCATCTGCATTGCTTCTGTGCATAACCTGCCAATATTTTACCTGCTTTCTGAAATAACCGATTTTCCATCTGAAATATCACTCCCAGTTCCTTTCACCTGATTTTAAAATCCCACATTCTGTGGTATACTGTTTTTACACTGGTTTCCGCTCAGAAAAAAGCGGATTCCAAAATAAACAGCAATGGAAGGAATTTTTTATGTGGGCATATCATAGTACATTTTATCAGATTTATCCGATCGGCTTCTGTGGCGCACCGCTTTCCAATGATGGAATCGTGTCGCCGCGTATCCGAAAGATTCTTGACTGGACAGAGTATTTTCAGTCACTCGGTATCGATGCGATCCTTTTTAACCCGGTGTTCGAGTCAGATACGCACGGCTACGACACAAAAGATTTCACAAAGCTGGACGCCCGCCTCGGAACGAATGCGGACTTTTCTGAAGTCTGCCAATCGCTCCATGCGCACGGGATCAAGATCGTGCTGGATGGTGTCTTCAATCATGTCGGAAGGAATTTCTGGGCTTTTGAAGATGTAAGAAAATACAAATGGGATTCCGCCTACAAAGACTGGTTCCATATCAATTTTGACGGGAACAGCTGCTACGATGACGGGTTCTGGTACGAAGGGTGGGAAGGACATTTTGAACTGGTCAAACTGAATCTGCAAAATCCTGCGGTTGTCGACTATCTACTCTCATGTGTCCGAAACTGGATCACAGAATTTGATATCGATGGACTGCGCCTGGATGTCGCATACAGCCTCGACCACAATTTCATGCGCCGTCTCCGCAGTTTCTGCACAGAACTGAAACCTGATTTTGCACTGATCGGTGAAGTTCTCTTCGGCGATTATAACCTGATCGTCAATGACGAACTGCTTCACAGCTGCACTAACTACGAATGTTACAAAGGACTTTACTCCAGTTTCAACGACATGAATTTATTTGAGATCGCACACTCGCTCAATCGTCAGTTCGGCCCTGAGCAGTGGTGTATTTACCGCGGAAAACACCTGATGACGTTCGCAGACAATCATGATGTAACAAGAATCGCAAGCATCCTGAAAAACAAAGCACACCTCCCGCTCGTCTATGGGCTGCTGTTTTCCATGCCGGGAATTCCCTGCCTTTATTACGGAAGCGAGTGGGGAGCAGAAGGCATGAAATCTCCTGACAATGATCATGCGCTGCGCCCATGTTTTGAAAAACCGCTGCAAAATGCGCTGACAGATTTTGTAAAGAAACTGATCGCAGTCCAAAAAAGTCACGATGCACTCTGCAACGGTTCTTACCGGAATGTACTGATTCAAAATCATCAGCTGATTTTTGAGCGTTGTTCTGAAAAAGAGCAGATCCTTGTGGCAATCAATGCAGGGGATACCGAATACACCGCATATTCCGG
The DNA here is from genome assembly GCA_963557735.1 of uncultured Faecalimonas sp. Taxonomy (GTDB): domain Bacteria; phylum Bacillota; class Clostridia; order Lachnospirales; family Lachnospiraceae; genus Faecalimonas. The sequence goes on from CAUWEA010000074.1 coordinate 3,090, forward strand.
CGAATTAAACGGCGCTGCCGAAGAACTGCTGAACGGAGAAACTATGAATATGAACGGGCAACTTTCCATGCCGCCTTACAGTGTGCAGTATCTTAAAATGTAGTATTTTCTCATGCAGCATTTTTCATATCATATTTTTTATGAGTGCATTTTTAATAAATGTTTCTGTAATAGTATTTTAAACTATGTGCCTGAACTAAGGATCCTCGATCATTAAAATCACTTAGAAAAGAGCCTGAACTCCTTCTATTAGAAGCAGCTCAAGCTCTTTTCCTCATCTTTTTATAAACGACATGATCTGTAAAGCAGAAAAAGACTCCGGAACTTTCCCATTTTCGTCCCGTTCCCTTTCCTATGCTTCTTTTACAAGTACTTTTGTGATCTCTGCAATATACATGGTATGGTAATCTTTCTCCGGATACCATCTTTCGCCCTGTTCTATTGCAATAAATTTCTCTGGTTTGATCTCGTCCGCATAAAGTTTCCGGCATACAAAAATCATTTCCGCCTCTTCAAATGCAGTCGTTCCATCCACAAAATATGGTGTCAGCCCTGCTTCTTTGATCTTATCGCTGTCACGTCCGGATACTTTTCCACAGAGCGCGAGCGCTTCGCGGCAGTTTTCCCCAAAAAAGGTAATTGTAAACACATCTTGTGCATCCACAAACTCTTTCGTATAACGCTGCGGACGAATATACGTTGTGACAACATTTTTTCCCCAGAGGACACCAACGCCACCCCAACTTGCAGTCATCGTATTGTGCTTTTTCTCATCTCCTGCTGTAATCAGGAGCCATTCTTTCCCGATCTTTGTAAATGGATTGAACTGTAATTCTTCAATTTTGATTTCTCTAAATGACATGTTTCTTCTCCTTTCTATCCGGCAGCATTTTCCCACCTTCTCTCTATTTCATTACGATCTTACGGAAGTTTTTCTTTCCTCTCTTCAGCACGAAGTCTTCTCCGCCAAATGTCTCAGGAGCATATGCTGTCTTAATGTCTTCTACTTTCTCTCCGTTTACAGACACACCGCCCTGCTGTACTGCACGTCTTGCCTCTGATTTAGATGGAACAAGCCCGCTCTTTACAAGAAGTGTCAGAATGTCGATCGTTCCTTCTGTGAAATCGCTTTCCTCTAATTCAGCAGTCGGCATATTTGCTGCATTTCCGGAACTGAAAAGCGCTCTGGAGCTCTCCTGTGCCTTCACTGCCTCTTCCTCGCCGTGTACAAGCTTTGTCAGCTCGTATGCAAGAATTTCTTTTGCCTGATTTAACTGGCTTCCTTCCCATTTGTCCATCGCATCTATTTCTTCTAACGGAAGGAATGTGAGCATACGGATGCATTTTAATACGTCTGCATCGGCGATATTTCTCCAGTACTGGTAGAATTCAAATGGAGATGTTTTATTTGGATCGAGCCACACAGCGCCGGACTGTGTTTTTCCCATTTTCTTTCCTTCGGAGTTCAAAAGCAGTGTGATTGTCATCGCACTTGCATCTTTTCCGAGTTTACGGCGGATCAGTTCTGTTCCTGCAAGCATGTTGCTCCACTGGTCATCTCCTCCGAACTGTAAGTTACATCCGTATTTCTGGTACAGTGCGTAGAAATCGTATGCCTGCATGATCATGTAGTTGAATTCCAAGAAGCTCAGTCCTTTTTCCATACGCTGCTTGTAGCATTCTGCGGTCAGCATACGGTTGACACTGAAGTGAGCTCCGACTTCACGCAGCAGTTCAATGTAGTTCAGATCTAACAGCCAGTCTGCGTTGTTGACCATCATGGCTTTTCCTTCTGAGAAATCGATAAATTTGCTCATCTGCTCTTTGAAACAGTCACAGTTGTGCTGGATCTGCTCCGGTGTCATCATCGAACGCATATCACTTCTTCCGGATGGATCACCGATATATCCGGTTCCTCCCCCGATCAGTGCGATTGGCTTGTTTCCTGCCATCTGAAGACGTTTCATCAGGCAGAGCGCCATAAAATGTCCAACGTGAAGGCTGTCTGCTGTCGGGTCAAATCCGATATAAAATGTCGCCTTTCCTTCATTGATCAGATTGCTGATCAGCTCCTCATCTGTCACCTGTGCGATCAGTCCTCTTGCTTTCAGTTCATCATAAATTTTCATGTTTCTTTTCCTCTCCTTCATTTTTGATCAATTTCCAAAATTCCTTTTCAAACTGCCGGAAGCGCCGGTAGACCGGTTCTGCCAGTGTTCCTTCCTCTCCCATCTGGATAAATTTCTCCAAAGTGACCCACCGGGCATCTGCCGTCTCATTTTCCTGCAGGACAATATCCGAGAGCGCCACATCTTTTCTTACCAGATAGAAGTCGTAAAAAGCGCTGACGCCCCTGACACTTCCAAGCAGCATCAGTTCTTCCTCCGATACACAGATTCCGGTTTCTTCCCGGAGTTCTCTGACTGCGCCCTGACGGCTTGTCTCTCCTGCAAGTACGCTTCCTCCCGTATTTTCCCAGCAATTTGCATACGTCTCCTTTGCCGGATGGCGAAGCGTGATCAGAATCTGTTCCTGACTGTTTACTACGCATACGACAACGACAACGTGATACTCACCCGGAGCAACCGGATTCTGTCTATTGTGCTGTTTATATAAAAATCTGCGATTTTCATCAAATAGGTCCCAAAGTTCCATTTTGTATCCCCCTTTCAGGCAGTCTCCTTCTTTTTTTCAATCGTCTTCCTTCCACAAAAAATCTTACAGGTCAGATGCTCCGCGCGCAGGCGATGCCACCGACGGAGCATCTCTTTTCTGTGAATTGCCCACTCTCATGCGAAACGTGTTTTTTTATTCCACAAGAGTTTCCTGTGAAATAAAAAAATCCTGCCCTCTCTGTTTTCATTAGAAAGGGCAGGAATAAAACCTGCGGTACCACCTTTTTTCACAGACAACTCGCATTGTCTGTCTCAGTAAGTATCAGTCTCCTCTTATCCTCCGACAAGAAACGCTAATACTCAGATACGGTAACGTGTATCTACTCCGTCACAGCCTACTTCCATGTTCGGTGTGAAGCTCCAAGAGGTATTCGCAACAAACGGTCCATGCGCCTCTCATCTTCCGGCTGCTTTCTGTATGAACGTGATGTCCGTCGCTACTTATTCTTTTCATCGCTGATGTCTTATATGTTGCCTATCGTACTCCATTTACTCTGTTTTGTCAAGGCTGTGGAAGATATCTCTTTCCACATTTTTCTTTTTTCACTGTCTTTCGGAAAGAATCGTTTCCTCACGCTTCCTTAATTCTCTCTCCACCTCTTCGGCGGTCGGCATTCCGGTCTGTGCCCCGAATTTTTCCGTTGACAGACTTGCCGCCGTATTTGCATAGCGAAGCGCCTCTTCCATAGGTGCTCCCTTTGCGATCTGCACCGAGAAGGCGCCATTTAACGTATCTCCCGCCCCGGTCGTATCTGCGACAGCTGCCGGTCTTGCCGGGACCGTCACTACGTTTCCATCTTTTCCACAGAAGGATACCCCTCTTGCTCCTTGTGTGATCACAAGTTTTTCCGGATATGTTTTCAGAAGCTCCTCTGTGGTCGCTCCTTCTCCGAAAATCAGGACTGCCTCATGTTCATTCGGTGTGAGATACGTCACGTCCTCGATGATCTCCATCGGTACTTCCGCCGCCGGAGCCGGATTTAAGATCACTTTGATTTCCTGTTCCGCACAGAAGCGGATCAGATCATGGAGCGTCTCCAGAGGAATTTCCTGCTGCAGCACGACCAGGTCAAACGTCTTTAATTCTTCTTTGATACTGTCTGTATATGCGCGGTCTACCTGCCCGTTTGCCCCCGGAACGACAATGATCGTATTATCATTTTCCCCCACCGTGATCAGAGCGATTCCGGTCGGAACGTCTTTCAGCACTCTGATATGCCTCGTTTCTACTCCTTCGTTTCTGAGATTCTCCAGCACTTTCTCTCCGTTGCTGTCGTCTCCTACACATCCGAACATCTCAACCTGCGCTCCAAGCCTTGCCATGGCAACCGCCTGATTTGCACCTTTCCCACCGGGGATGTAGTGGATGCTGTCCCCGAGCAGTGTTTCCCCTTTGAGCGGGATCCGCTCTGCGGTCACTGTCATATCCATATTGATACTTCCTACGACTGCTAACTTCATACCTGTTTCCCTCCATGTTCTAACGTTTGCTTTTTGTTGTTTCTCCCTGGATCAATGTAACCGGAAATCGCTTTTCGCTCTCATGTGCCACTTGCTGTACCGTCTTTAAGATCATCTGCACTGCACATTTTCCCATCTCTGCGATCGGCTGTGCAACGGTCGTCAGTTCCGGTGTCAGAAACCGTCCGAGTTTCACCCCGTCAAATCCAATCAGCTGGATATCTTCCGGCACGCAATATCCTTTCTTTCTGAGCATCTTGTAAACGGAAACGGCTGTCATATCATTTCCCGCGATGATCCCATCAGTATCCGGATAGCGGCGAAGGACTTCTTCTGCCGCCCTGCCGCCGTCTTCATAGTGATAGCTGCCATCTACGAAACGTTCCCCAATCCCATGCTGACGGCAGACCTCACAGTATCCTTCGTACCGCTTTCTTCCGCTTGATAACTCCTGGGGACCGCGAATACATGTGATCTTCCTGCACCCACATGCGATCAGATGCTCTGCCGCCAGTTTTCCTCCGGCATAATGATCCGCCTCCACAATTCCTGCCCGCTCCATCTCTTCCAGGCGTCGGTCCACAAACACAACCGGCATAGAAAATTTCTCATACGTCTGGCTGTACTTCCCGGTATTTGTCATCAGGATCACGCCGTCCGCCTGAAGCTGTGCGAGCATCTGCATATTTTCCAGTTCCTTTTCCTCCCGGTCATCCGAGTTGCAGAGAAGCATGCGGTATCCATTTGCATACGCCTCCTCCTCAACTGCTTTCGCAAGTTCACTGAAAAATGGATTTTCAATATCCGGCACGAGCACTCCGATCACTTTCGATGATTTCCGGTACAGCGCTCTTGCAAGTTCATTTGGTCTAAAACCGGTTTCTTTAATCGCTTTTTCTACCCTTTCCCGCTTCTCTTCGTCCACCCGCGCGGTCCCGTTTAACACGCGGGAAACAGTGGCAGGAGAGACCCCTGCCCGGGCTGCCACCTCCCTGATACTTGTCATCTGCGCCCTCCTCTCTTCCTTTTCTGTCATGCCTGTTCTGACATGCATTTTCTGATATACATTTTCTGATATACATTTTCTGCCATGACCTTTTTGACATGCATCGCCAGTCATCTTCTACTGTTGATCCTCTTGTCATGATCATCTTTTTGAAACCCGTTTCAAATCTGCTTTCATTATAGCTCCGGCCAGTTCTTTTTGTCAATTTGAAAGCGGATTCTTTTGCAGATGTTCTTGCTTTTCTCTGAGCAGCGGCAGACCTATTTTCGCAGCAAATCCACCGTATGTGCTGTGTCCGATCGCAAATGTACCGTGATGAGATTCCGCGATCTGCCTGACGATCAGAAGTCCCAGTCCGTGGCGCTGTTCGGTCGTATTTGTATCACACACCATATAGTGCGGCGTATGGTTGAGTTTCTCGATCTGCTCCTCAGAGATACCGGTTCCATTGTCCTCTACACAGATCTCACAGACCTCTTCCCTCCTATGAACTGATACAAAGATCGAACATCCATCTTCATTGTGGTTGATACAATTCTGGATCAGATTTGAGACCGCCCGCTTCAGCAGATCTTTGTCTCCATTGACAACATAGGCGGCAGTCTCCTCGTCGGTTTCCCACTCCACCGGAAATTTTTCTTCAAGGTCCATATTGATAAAATCGACTACAACCTGCCTTACGACCGCTATGATATTCTCCGGCTTTACGGCAGCCGGCTGCATATTGTATTCCAGCTTTGAAGCCAGATTCAGGTCATTGATCAGATTTTTCATCCGTTCACTCTGCCTGCGGATCACAGCCGCCTTCCCGCGCTCACTTTCTGAAAGTGCAGGATCTGTCTCTAACTGTGCCGCATATCCCATCACCATCGACAGTGGCGTCCGGATATCGTGGGAAACGCCCGCGATCCAGTTTGCCCTTGCCGTCTCCTTTTTCCGGAGCTGAAATTTCTGCGACTGCAGCACTTCAGAAGTCCGGTTGATATTCTCTGAGATTTCGGAAAGAATCCCTTTTTCTTTCAGCACCACAGGTTCCCCCGAAGGCAACGCCTGAATGCCGTCTGTGATCGGCTTGATCGATTTCAGCAGGGTTGTATTTGCAGTCATATAGATGATAAAGATCAGCACGACATTTACGAGGAGAACGAGCAAAATATTTTTCGGCAGATTTTTAATAAACTGATAATCCCAGCTTGGCCACATGTGCTTCCAAAAGCTCTCTTTTGGATATCCAAGAATCATCAGTCCTTTTTCACTGGCACCCGTAAAGACCGGATAGCCATCCAGGTATCCGCGGGTAACATCCGCAATCTCCGAGGCGGTAAACTTCAGAGGCACTGCGGCAGGCAGCCCCTCCGAATGCCAGATGCAGGCATTGGTCTGATTATCGACATACACTGCCCATACCTGCTCTTTCTTCAGCTGCCGCTTCATTTCCTCTGTCATCTCGTATCCCTGCCCGGTATCGGTCATACTCTCTGCTGCTTTTTCTGCAGTTTTCCACGGATATCCATTTGGAGCCTGCGCTGCGGTCACAACAGCCAGGATCACAAGATTTGCAAGCAGAAGAAAAAAGGAACTAAGCAGCAGGATTCCGACAAATCTCCGCAATAATTTTGGAACACTCTTCATGTTATCTCCCCTCCACGATCAGCTTATAGCCCAGGCCTTTCATCGTCACTAGCGAAACCGGCTTTGACGGCGTATCCTCTATTTTCTCCCGGATACGGCGTATATGCGCCATCAGAGAGTTCTCATATCCAAAAGGATTATCGCCCCAGGCTGCCTCACATAAAGCATCGATCGTGACGATCCGCCCGGCGTTCCGGTAAAGCGCATTCAGAAGTTCATATTCCTTCGCTGTCAGTGGGATATGCTCTCCGTTTTTGATCACTTCCGCGCGGGCAAAATCGATTTCGCTGGCATGAAGCCTGACAAGCGGATTTTCTTCCCGGTAACTTCTCCTTAAGATTGCCGTCACACGAAAAAGCAGTTCCTTTGGCAGAAATGGTTTCACAATATAGTCATCTGCACCCAGACCAAATCCTCTCCACTTATCTTCCGCCTCCCCGCGGGCAGTTAAGAATAAGACCGGATAGTCCCCCCGGCATCTTAACTGCTCCATCAGAGAAAAACCGTCTCCGTCCGGGAGCATGACATCCAGTATCGCAAGATCCGGACGGTCCTGTTCAGAAATCTGAACCGCTTCTTTTACCGTTCCGGCTGTCAGGATCTTCGTAAATCCATCTTCCTTTAAAATAGATACAACCATATCCAAAAGTTCCTGCTCATCATCCACAAGCAGGATTTTCTTCTCTTTTAAATAGTCAAATGCCATGTTCATCCACTCCTTTTTGAAAAATATTATATCAGATTTCTATCTTTGTCTCTATCTTCTCTGCAAATGTAAGGGAAATGTAAGGAAGCGGGAAGGTTGACGCAAGGTTGGGAAGATAAAATAAATCTATCACCAGAAAGGAGAACATCGTATGAATATGATTGAAACAACACATTTAACAAAGACTTATGCAGATTTTACCGCCGTATCCGACCTCAGCCTGCATATCCCAAAAGGAAGTGTCTACGGCTTTCTCGGTCCGAACGGAGCCGGAAAATCTACTACCATGAAGATCTTCCTTGGTCTGACAAAACAGACCAGTGGTTCTTTTGTGATCAATGGAAAAACCTTTCCGAGAGACCGGATGGAAATCTTAAAAGAAATCGGTTCCTTTATCGAGGCGCCTGCCTTTTACGGCAATTTAACCGGGAAAGAAAATCTGGAGATCATCCGCAAAATTTTAGGACTGCCAAAATCTTCTGTGCCGGATGCGCTGGAACTTGTCGGACTGACGCCGTATCAAAACCGTCTGGCAAAAAAATATTCCCTCGGAATGAAGCAGCGGCTGGGGCTGGCGATGGCGCTGATCGGGAAACCGCCTCTTCTTATTTTAGATGAACCGACAAACGGATTAGATCCCGTCGGCATCCATGAGATCCGCACACTGATCCGCTCCCTCCCGAAACAATTTGACTGCACCGTCCTTGTCTCCTCGCATTTGCTTTCGGAAGTAGAACTGATGGCAGACCAGATCGGTATCCTGAATCACGGACATCTGCTGTTTGAAGGAACATTGGAAGAACTGCGGCAGAGCGCAGCGCTGCGCGGATATCCTTCGGATCATCTCGAGGATACTTTCCTTGCACTGATCGAGGAGGACAACTGCCAGAGAGGAGTCACAAAATGAGTATCGCTTTGGAATGTAAAAAATTAAAAAGAACCGGGGCTCTGCCTGCCTTTTTCGGCGGTGGGATCATCGCATCTGCGATTCCGGTCATCAATATGGCTGCCCGGTCTGAACTGTATCTGGATATGGATCTTCCGCCCATCCGGATTTTGCTGAATGCAAACTGGCAGATGATGTCCATGCTCAATCTGTTACTTATCATCGCAGGAACCTGCCTGCTGTATCATATTGAATTTTCCGACAATGCCATGCAGAAAATGCGCGCGCTGCCGCTTCGGGAAAGCTCCATGTTTTTTCAGAAAGTAATCCTGACCATCGCACTCTGCGCTGTCGTTCTGCTTCTGGAAGCAGGAGCAGTCACATTCTGCACCACCCACTGGTTTCAGATGGAAGCGGACTTCCAGGCAGAACTTTTTAAAAATTTCGCCTACGAATTTTGTCTTCTGCTTCCATGCATTGCACTGTCGATGCTGCTCGCATCCATCTTTGAAAATATGTGGATATCTCTTGGGATCGGGGTCATCTGTGTATTTACTGCAACGCTGCTGCCGACAGACCATTTTCTGCTTTCGCTGTTCCCATTTGCAGCGCCATTTCAACTCTTGCCAGAAACAGATCCGGCACAGACTGCCCAATATGTCTGTGCAATGCTCATAGAACTGATCGTGATCAGCCTGGCAGAACTGATCTTTGTTAGAAGAAGGAGGGATTTTCAATGAATTTCTTGTCACTGATCCGCGTTGAACTCACAAAAATAAAACGCTCACACATTTTTCCGATCTTATTTGCCGCCGTCATAATCCTGTGGATCCCGTCCGTTTTAAACGCTGATATGAATTTTACCATGCAGGCAGAGGGGATCTCGCCGAAACACAATTTCTTCATCCAGGGCTTCCTGGGAATGGTATGGTTCATGCTCCCGGCAAGTATGGTCGTTGGCACTGTCCTGCTGCATATGACTGAGCGAACTCACAGAGGGATCCTCAAAATGCTGTCACTGCCAATCCATCCCGCACGCCTCTGCCTTGCAAAATTTGTCGTCCTGCTGTTTCTTTCTGCTGTCCAGATCCTGCTGTGCATCGCAGTCTACTATGTAAGTGCTACGATCGTATCCCAGACACAGAACTACCAGTTTCTGCTTTCTCCGCTGTTTGTCTTCCGGGAAGCAGGAAAGATTTTCCTGACGACGATACCGATGCTTTCCGTTTTCTGGCTGCTTTCTGTCTGTATCCAGACACCGGTGTTCTCCATCGGAGCGGGACTTGCCTCTATTGTCCCTTCCGTTTTGATCATCAATACGAAATGGTGGTTCGCATACCCACCCGCCTATCCGCTTTTTATAGTCACTGCCGATTACGGAAGACTTGCAGAGCATCTTTCCACCGCGCAGATTGAGTTATCCCCGTGGATCCCGTCTGCTGCTGTGATTACCATAATTTGTTTACTGACCGCCTGCCTTTTGTTTGGCAGAACAGAGAGGAGATGATATGATGAAATCAAGATTATTGACTACGATAAGTACTCTTATGCTGTTTCTTCCGTGGACGATCTTACCTCTGCGGACATACGACTGGGCGCTCCAGTCTCCCACCGCAGAGATCATGATCGGCTGCTATGCGGCCGCAATGATTTTTGGCGGCATTTTCACACTGGTATCCTATCACAAGGCAAAAGTACAGAATTTCCTGATGAAGATCTGCCTGATCGTAAACACGCTCTATGCCGTACTCGGTACGATTGTTCTCGGACAGATTCTTCTTTTCTAAGCAAGGCCGGACGGTTTCCCTGTCAAAAAATCCCCCTTTCAGGCAGACAAGTTTTTATCATTTTCTACCTGAAAGAGGGCATATCCATCTTCCTCAAGACAGTGTCAGTACTATTAAAATTGATCCACAATCTCTCTTGCCGCACGGATCTTCTCCGCACTTCCCTGCCAGATCTCGTATTCACTGAATCCCGGAAGTCCCATGTTGACTCCATCTCTCCGGAATGTCATCTGACTGTCAACAACGACTTTTCCCGACATATGGTAGGAGGTAATTCCGGTCTCCTCATGCAGCTGTCCGATGATCTCCGGCTTGATGCCGCTTCCCGCAAGAATCTCGATTCTTCCTCTGCTCTCTTTTTGCAGCTTGGCAAGGAATTCTCTTCCTTCCCATGCAGAGTTTTTCTGTCCGCTTGTCAGAATGGTCCGGCATCCCAATGAGATTGCCTGCTCCAGCGCTTCCAGCGCATCCCGGCTTACGTCAAAGGCGCGGTGCAGCGCCACATCCATATCGCCTGCCTCCGCGATCAGTCCCTGCATCTGCTCTATATTCAGAGAACCGTCCGGATTCAGACATCCGATCACGATTCCGTCTGCCCCCAGTTTCCGGAACATTTTTACCTCTTCTTTTAAAATGTCATATTCATGCTGGCTGTAACAGAAGTCACCGAACCGCGGCCGTAACAGCGCGCGGATCTTCAGATCTGTCTCCCGCCGTATTTTCTCAAACAACGCCGGAGACGGTGTCGTCCCCCCGATCACGAGATTTCCGCAAAGCTCGATTCTGTCTGCTCCTCCCTGCTCTGCCGCCAGAGCGGATTCCATACTGTCCACACATACTTCCAAAATTCCTGACATGTCGTTTCTCCTTTCCTGAAACTATTCCACTTGTATTATTTTTCCATTATACCACAGATTGTTCCTCCAGATAAAGTATCTCCTGCGGAATAAAAAAGTGTGCTGAGCACACTCTCAGCTCCCCTGCCCCTCATTCTTGAG
>CAUWEA010000075.1:0-14029 GCA_963557735.1 uncultured Faecalimonas sp.
GATCAGCTGACGCTCTGCCCCCTGCGGATATTTTGTCTGAAGTACCTTTACTTCCATCCGCAGCTCATCTTTGACAAGTTCTTTTAGCTTTACAATACAATCCGGTTTGTTATCTTCAATCCCAAAGATTCCTTTTGCATGTTCAAAAAGCTGCAATACTACCTTCATCCCGCTTACAAGCTTCTCCGGCATCTCAAGCATCCGCCGGTAATCTGCAGTGATATATGGCTCACATTCCGCACAGTTTGCGATAATATATTCGATCTTTTCCGGCTCCTTCGGAGACAGCTTCACCCTCGTTGGAAAACCCGCTCCTCCCATGCCGACAATCCCTGCTTCTGCGATACAATTTAATATCTCTTCTTTTTTCATCTGCTCCAGTGGGATCACTTCTCTCCACACTGCTTCCTCATACTGTTCATCATTTTCAATTATGATACTGTTCACTTTCGCTCCCGTAGATGTAACATGCGGAGCGATTGCTTTGACTGTTCCGGACACAGCAGAATATACCGGCGCAGATACAAATCCTCCTGCTTCGGCAATCTTTTCTCCCCGGAGCACCCTTGCTCCTGCTTCTACGATCGGATTCGCCGGCGCACCGATATGCTGTGAAAGCGGATAGACCAGTTCTTTTCCAGGTATGGCTTTCACGATCGGTTTGTCCTTTGACAGCTTCTTGCCGTCATCCGGATGAATCCCGCCCTTAAATGTCAACAATCCCATTTTTTCTCCTTCTTTCTTGTGATTTATATATATCATACAAAAAATCCAAAGATTTTTCTATTGATAATCCGGTTTTTCTTGTACATTTTTACAAACAGCTTGTTGTTTTTTTAACATCTTTGTGAAAGCTAAGACAAAATATTTTACCCTCGCCCCCGACAAAGAGCCATAATTTCCCGCAGCCTCTTACAAAAACTCCAAAAGAAGGGAGCGCCGCTCCGTAACTGAATTCTATCAATTACTTAGCGGCACTCCCGATATTTCTACTTTTTGTTCAGATTATTCTTCTGTTGTCTCTGCTGCTTCTGCCTCTGGCTCTAATGCTTTCATGCTAAGGCTGATTTTCTTTTCTGCTTCATTTAAATCAACAACTTTTGCAACGATCTCCTGACCAACAGATAATACATCTGAAGGTTTCTCAACATGTGCTTTTGAGATCTGTGACACATGAAGAAGAGCGTCTACTCCCGGTGCAAGTTCAACAAATGCACCAAAGTCTGTCATTCTTGCAACTTTTCCTGTCACTTCTGTTCCTACTGCATATTTCTCAGCAGCATTTGCCCATGGATTGGATTCCGGGAATTTCAGGCTGAGTGCGATTTTTGTATCGTTGATATCTTTTACAAGAACTTTTACCTGATCTCCTACCTGGAATACTTTCTTCGGATTCTCTACTCTTCCCCATGACATCTCTGAGATGTGAAGAAGTCCGTCTACTCCACCAAGATCGATAAATGCACCGAAATCTGTTACATTTTTCACAGTTCCCTCTACTGTATCGCCTACCTGTAATTTTGCGAACAGTTCTTTCTGAAGCTCTGCTTTCTCAGCTACAAGAAGCTGTCTTCTGTCACCGATCACACGGTTTCTTCTTGGGTTGAATTCGCTGATTACAAATTCAATCTCCTGACCTTCGTATTTGCTCAGATCTTTCTCGTAAGAATCTGATACAAGGCTTGCAGGGATGAATACTCTTGCCTCATCAACGACAACGCTTAATCCTCCGCCTAAGATCTGTGCTACTGTTGCTTTTAACACTTCTTTGTTCTCGTAAGCTTCTCTTAATCTCTCGTTGCCTTTTTCTGCTGCAAGTCTCTTATAAGTCAATAACACCTGACCTTCTCCGTCATTTACCTTCAGCACCTTCACAGTCATCGGATCCCCAACGGAAACAACTGTTGTCAAATCAACATTTGGTTCGTTTGTGTACTCGCTGCGTGTGATGATTCCGTCTGCTTTGCATCCGATATTCAGGATGATTTCGTCCGGTTTCACATCGATTACAGTACCTTCAACAACCTCTCCATTTCGTATTGTTTTAAATGATTCTTCCAACATTTGTTCAAAAGTTAATTCTGACATTTTTTTGAACCTCCTCAATTATTTTATTGGGCGTGGATGCCCCTGCTGTAATACCTACTGTTTCCACGGACCTTAATTGATTCATATCCAAATCGTCAAGTGTCTGTATATAGTACGTATTGTTACATGCTTTTTCACATATTTCAAATAATTTCTGGGTATTTGAACTATGTTTATCGCCGATCACGATCATAGCATCAACCCCCTTTGCAATGCTTTTTGCTTCTGTCTGGCGCTCTTTTGTCGCATTGCAAATCGTATTTAAAACACTTATATCATACCTCTTTTTGGAGATAATTTCAACTAAATCTTTGAATTTATTGTAATTAAATGTCGTCTGTGATACAATACATACCTTTTGTTCCTCTGGCATGGACAGTTGCTCTGCCTCTTGTGCATTTTGGACCACGGTTGCCGGAAGAAGTGACCATCCCACAATCCCCTGCACCTCCGGATGCTCCGGATTCCCGATGATAACTACATGCTTCCCTTCCTCGCTCGCCTGCCGCACAATATTATGGATCTTTTTTACAAACGGGCAGGTCGCATCGACATACTCGATATGTTTCTCCTCAAGAAGGTCATAAATTTTCTTTGACACTCCATGCGAACGGATGATCACGATCCCATCGGCCAGCGCCGCAAGTTCTTCCTCTGAGTGGATCACTTCCACCCCACGGCCTCTCAGATCTTTGACCACTTCTTCATTGTGAATGATCGGTCCGTATGTGTAAATTTTCTTTCCTTTCTGCTTCTCGGCCTGCTCATATACCTGATCTACTGCTCTTTTGACTCCAAAACAAAAACCTGCAGTTTTTGCAACCTTTACTTCCATCTGCCGCCTCTCTTTCTTCTATCTGCATACATCCAGGATCGCCTGCACTACTTCATCGATCGTCATCTCAGAGGAATCGACAAGCACTGCATCTTCCGCCTGTCGAAGCGGCGCAGTTTCCCTTGTCATATCACGTTCATCGCGCTCGCTGATATCTTTTTCAATTTCCTCCAGAATACACGGCTGTCCTGCTTCCCGGAGTTCTTTAAATCTCCTCTCCGCCCTTGTCCGGACGCTGGCGGTCAGATAGATCTTCGCATCTGCCTGCGGAAGGATATTTGTTCCGATATCTCTCCCATCCATCACTACGTCATAGTCTCTTGCCAGTTTTCTCTGCAGTTCCAGCAGATGGGCACGTACTTCCGGGAGCGCCGAACCGACAGAGGCAAGTCTGCCGATCGCTTCCTCTCTCAGTTTTCCGGTCACATTTTCTCCATTTAAATATACCTGCTGACTTCCATTTTCATAACGGATCACAATCTCTGCATCTGTACACACTTCTTTCATGCGCTCCAGATCCTCAGAAGTAAGTCCCCGTTCCCGGAAATAGACAGCCATCGCGCGGTACATCGCGCCGGTATCTACATAAATATATCCAAGTTCCTTTGCCACTCTTTTGGCAATCGTGCTTTTTCCGGCACCTGCCGGTCCATCTATTGCAATATTATATCCCATATTTCCTCATTTCCCGGCAGACTTCTGCCGCTCTTTCTTCCTTCTGTTTTGCTGCCCGCCGCACATCTTATCCGATACTGCTCCCTGCCGCATGCGCAGTCGACCATGCGATCTGCAGATTATAGCCGCCCGTCAGTGCATCCAGATCCAGTACTTCTCCGACAAAGTAAACACCCGGTACCAGCTTTGACTCCATTGTACCCGGATCGATCTCCTTTACCTTTACGCCGCCCTTTGTGATGATCGCCTCGTTGTAGCCGCGCAGCCCGAGAATGGTCACTTCAAACTGCTTGATCAGATGTACGAACTTCTGCCGTTCTGTTCTCGAAATATCATGTACCTTTTTGTCCGGGTCAATCCCGCTCAGCTCGATTATGACCGGGATCAGTTTTGCCGGAAACAGCTTCGTCACCGCATTTTTAAACTGTCGGTTAATATTCTGTTCAAAGTCTCTGAGCACCCGCTGGTCCAGCTGCTCTTCTGTCAGCGCAGGTTTCAGATCAATGACGAGCTTCAGCTTCTTATCACCAATCTTTTTCGCAATGTGGCTGCTCCCGCTTAAGATCAGCGGACCGCTTACCCCATAATGCGTAAACAGCATCTCTCCAAAATCCTGATACAGCTTTTTCTTTCCATCATAGATCGATGCTTCTACATTTTTCAGCGACAGTCCCTGCAGTTCTCTGACAAACGGTTCCTCGATCGCCAGCGGAACCAGTGACGGGTAAATCTCAGTCACCTGATGGCCAAGTTCCTCTGCGAAACGATACCCGTCTCCGTCTGACCCCGTCGTCTGATAAGAAAATCCACCGGTCGCAACGATACATGCATCCCCACTCACGCACTCTCCTGTGGCAAGTTCCAGTCCGGAAAATCTTCCGTCTTCTGTCAGGATCTTTGCCACCTTCGTATGAAGATGGACTCTGACACCGGCGCGCTTCATCTTCCCGGAAAGGGCCGCGATCACATCCGAGGAATGATCCGACACCGGAAATACCCGGTTGCCGCGTTCAATCTTTGTGCGCACACCAAGCTTTTCAAAAAAATCGATCACATCTTCATTTGTATATCCATAAAAACTGCTATATAAAAATTTGCGGTTGCTTACAACATTTTCAAACAGATTCTCCATATCCCCTGCATTTGTAATGTTGCAGCGTCCCTTTCCGGTGATAAACAGCTTTTTCCCAAGTTTCTCATTTTTTTCAAACACGTGGACTTCATTCCCATTCCGCGCCGCAAACACAGAAGCGAACATCCCTGCTGCCCCACCGCCAACGATCAATACCTTTTTCATTTTACTTTTCTCCTGTTCCTGAGAGCTCTCCCTCTTTGATTTCATCGTTTCCATAAACCTGGTTTTCATCCCAGATTTCTTCCAGAAGCGCCAATGTGCGCCGCATTTCCTTCTGCTTTTTCATACAGAGCGCTACGACAAGTGCATTGATCACACTGAGTGGAGCTACCAGTGAATCGGCGATCGAAGCCATATCACTGCGCGCGATCAGATTGCAGTCAGAATATTCCGTCATCGGAGAGCGTTCGCTGTCCGTCAGTGTGATGACCTTCGCCGCTCTCTTATGGGCAAAATCAAGTGCTTTCCTTGTAAGCTGGGAATATCTCGGAAAACTGATCCCGATGATCGCGTCTTCCTGCCCGATCCGGATCAGCTGTTCAAAAATCTCACTGGAACAATTTGTATTGACCAGGATCACATTGTCAAACAGAAGATTCAGATAGAACTGAAGAAAATTGGCAAGAGGTGCACAGCTGCGGATTCCGATCACATAGATTTTCTGTGCCTGCAAAATAATGTCAACCGCCCGGTCAAATGCATTCTGGTCAATGTTTGTCAGTGTCATCTTGATTTTCTCAATATCCGAGTGCAGCACAGACTCTAAAATTTCTGACTGACTGATCCTGCCGTAGGTCACTTCCATCCGCTGAATGGAATTTAATTTATTTCGCACAAGTTCCTCCAGCGCTTTTTGAAACCCCGGATATCCACTGTATCCAAGCTGTGTGGCAAACCGGACAACCGTCGATTCACTTACACCGACAACTTCGCCAAGCTTTGCCGCTGTCAGAAAAACAGCCTTGTCGTAATTCTCTATGATATAGTCAGCCAGCAGTCTCTGCCCCTTGCTGAACTTCCCATACTGCATTTCGATTCTCTTCAGGAACTCATTCCCACTTGTTCCACCTGTATATTTCATAATTTCCCCACCATTTCATCTAAGTCTTCACTTATTATACACAACTCTCTCCTTGAAGTAAAGGAAGATTCCATGCGCGCTGCATCAGATCAGCCCATAGTGTTTCATTGCCGCGAAGATCCCTCCGTCCTCCACCGGCTTCGTCACAAACTCTGTATACGGTTTCAGTCCCGGAGCATGACTTCCCATCGCGATCGTATGTACCGCATATTCAAACATCGGAAGATCATTCATACTGTCGCCGAATACATAGACCTGGTCTTTTTCCACACCGAACTTTTCTACTATAAATTCACATGCAGTCGCCTTGGAAAATGCCTTCTGCGCCAGCTCATAGGTATCTCCTCCTCTGTCGATCACCTCAAAATCCTTTTCCATCAGCTGAAAAAAGCGTTCTTTCTCACTGTTCTCATCGGTGTATACAAAGATTTTGTCATAGACAAATCCGCCCTCTTCGATATATTTTTTCTGGCCAAGTCCCAGCTGTCCAAAGTATGCTCTTCCCTGCTCTAATTTTTCAAAGCGTGAGATTCTTTTCGGAAAATAAAGATCTTCCGTCCCTTCGAGCACTCCGTCCAGCCCGCATTCCCACATCTGTTCAATATAGGTTCTGCCGCAGGATTCCTCGATATGGCTTTCCAGCAATACCTCGTCATGAAACAGAAGGTAAGATCCGCAGCCGCACAAATATCCATCAAATTCAAACTGACAGAGTTCTTTCGGAAGCGCGCAGATCGTTCTGCCTGTATTAATAAATAAAAGATGTCCGTTTTTCTTTGCCTCTGTAAGCGCCAAAAGCGCGCTGTCCGGAATTTTTCCCGTTTTCTCACTCAAAAGAGTACCGTCAATGTCAAAAAATAATATCGATCGTTTCATTCTCCATCTCCTTCTCCGTTTATATCCTACTCTATCATAGCTGAGATTCCATATTTGTCAACCCCGCTGCATGCTTTGGCAAAAGAATTCTGCAGTGTGTTCTGATTGCCTAAAGCGCCATTTCCTATCCAGCAAAAAACCCCGCAGGAATGTCTGTACAACTTCCCTGCGAGGATTCTTTTTCTGATCTGATATTATGAAACACGCTGTCTCTTGCCGGATCCGGTACTTCGGATATGCGCTTTCATAAATATTCTCTTCCTATATTATACCGGATAAGAGCCGTTCTTTGTGTCTGCAACTGTCTGATCGACTTTTGTCTGCTGTGCTTCTCTATATTTAAAGAAGTCTGTTGCCACCTGAGGGAACAGTGCATAGGAAAGAACGTCTTCGTCCTGCTGTGACCACTGTTCCATCTCGCTTCGCAGCGTATCCAGTTCATCCGGGATCAAGTCTGCCGGACGACAAGTGATCACTTCTGCATCTCCAATACATTTCTTCTGCACTTCTTCATTGAACGGTTTCACCGTTTTACCATATTTTCCGCTCAGAAGATCTTTCGTCTCTTTTGTTGCCATCTTGTAACGTTCTCCCATCAGAACATTGAATACTGCCTGTGTTCCGACAATCTGCGAAGATGGTGTGACAAGCGGCGGTTCTCCCAAATCTTTACGAACTCTCGGAACTTCCTCAAGCACTTCGTAGTAACGGTCCTCTGCTCCCTGCTCTTTTAACTGAGAAGTCAGGTTAGAAAGCATACCGCCCGGTACCTGATACAGCAATGTCTTAATATTGACTCCGAGGTTCTTCGGATTGAGAAGTCCTGATTCCAGCGCCTCATCACGGATTGGACGGAAGTAGTCTGCAATCTCTGCAAGCAGATTCTGGTCAAATCCAGTGTCATACGGAGTTCCTTTAAATGTCTCCACCATAACTTCTGTCGCCGGCTGGGATGTTCCAAGCGCAAATGGGGAAATCGCTGTGTCGATCACATCAACACCTGCCTCCACTGCTTTTAAGTATGTCATAGAAGCTACACCGGAAGTATAGTGTGTATGTAACTGGATCGGGATGCTGACATTTTCTTTCAGTGCACCGATTAATTCTGTCGCTTCATATGGAAGGAGAAGACCTGCCATATCTTTCAAACAGATAGAATTGGCTCCCATATCCTCAATCCTCTTTGCAATGTCGATCCAGTATTCGTGCGTATAGGCATCTCCCAGTGTGTAGGACAGCGCTACCTGCGCATGTCCTTTCTCTTTGTTTGCCGCTGTGACTGCTGTCTGAAGATTACGAAGATCGTTTAAGCAGTCAAAAATACGGATGATGTCAATTCCGTTTGCAATTGATTTCTGCACAAAATATTCTACTACATCATCTCCATACGGACGATATCCTAAAATATTCTGTCCACGGAATAACATCTGCAATTTTGTATTTTTAAATCCATCCCGGAATTTCCGGAGTCTCTCCCATGGGTCTTCCTTCAGGAAACGGAGAGATGCATCAAAGGTAGCACCGCCCCAGCACTCTACGGAATGGTATCCAACTTTATCCATTTTATCGATGATCGGCAGCATCTGCTCTGTCGTCATTCTCGTTGCGATCAGTGACTGGTGAGCATCACGCAGGATCGTCTCTGTAATTTTAATCGGTTTCTTTGCTATATCTGCCATGTTACTTCCTCCTAACATTTCACTTTCTCAACTTACATTACACCAAAAATCGCCATAAAAGTACCTGCTGCCACTGCCGTACCGATAACCCCGGCAACATTTGGTCCCATCGCGTGCATCAGCAGGAAGTTTGTAGGATCTGCTTCCGCTCCGACTTTCTGCGATACCCTCGCTGCCATAGGTACTGCGGATACTCCAGCAGAACCGATCAGCGGATTGACCTTTCCTCCCGTCACCTTGCACATCAGTTTACCAAACAGCACACCTGCCGCAGTACCAAATGCAAACGCGATCAGTCCGAGGATCACAATCTTGATCGTATCCCAGTTTAAGAAGGCTTCCGCACTTGTCGTCGCTCCGACAGAAGTTCCAAGTAAGATAACAACGATATACATCAGCGCATTGCATGCTGTATCTGTCAGCTGTCTTACAACACCACACTCTTTAAATAAGTTACCGAGCATCAGCATACCGACTAACGGCGCTGTTGTCGGAAGGATCAGTGACACTACGATCGTAATAATGATCGGGAATAAAATTCTCTCCAGCTTGGATACCGGACGGAGCTGCTCCATCTTGATCTTTCTTTCTTCTTCTGTTGTGAGAAGCTTCATGATCGGCGGCTGAATGATCGGGACAAGAGACATATAAGAATATGCCGCAACCGCGATCGGTCCTAAGATTGCTGTCTGCTGCAGTTTTCCTGCAAGGAAGATCGATGTAGGTCCGTCAGCTCCTCCGATGATAGAGATTGCTGCTGCTGCCTTATCGCTGAATCCCATTGCCATAGCTCCTAAATAAGCGGCAAAAATACCAAACTGTGCTGCCGCTCCGAGAAGAAAACTCTTCGGATTCGCGATCAGCGGTCCGAAATCGGTCATCGCCCCGACACCGAGGAAAATCAGTGACGGTAAGATCGCCCACTCATCAAGCAGATAGAAATAGTGAAGAAGTCCTCCGACTCCATTTGAAGAATCCTCAATGGATAACATAATATCCGGGTAAATATTTACCAACAGCATACCAAATGCGATCGGAACCAGAAGAAGCGGTTCAAATCCTTTGGCGATCGCCAGATATAAAAACGCGCATGCTACCGCGATCATGACGTAATTTCCAACCGTCAGATTGAAAAAAGCCGTCTGGTGCATGAGGTTATCCAATGTAGTCATAATGTATTCCATATTTTAACCTCCAGTCTGTGTCCGGGACATCCTTAGTTTAATGTAGCCAGTACTGCGCCTGCTTCTACTGCATCACCTACTGCTACATCAATGCTGGCTACGGTTCCTGCCTCCGGAGCTACAACCGGGATCTCCATTTTCATCGCTTCGATCACAACGACCGGAGCGCCTTTTTCTACCTGCTGTCCGACAGCTGCTTCTAATTTAAATACTTTTCCTGCTGCCCCTGCTGTCACCTTGATGTTTCCGGTGCCGGCTGGTTTCTTCGGTGCCGGTGCAGCCTTCGGAGCTGCCGGCGCTGCCTTTTGAACTGGCGCTGCCGGTGCTGCTCCGGCTGCTTTTTCCTCTACTGTCACATCATACACATTTCCGTTCACTGTAATTGTATAGCTTTTCATCTTCAACTTCCTCCTGAATTAATTCCATTTATTTGATTTTCTTCTGCGGATCGACCTTACTACAAATCCGTCAGATACACTTTCATCTGCTGCCGCGATTGCCGCTGTGATCACTGCTACCAGTTCTTCATCATCACTCAATTCTTCTTCCACCGGCGGTCCCACTTTCGGAAGCTCTTTTACCACTTCTTCTGGTTTTACTTTCTTCTTTGTAAATTTCTCCTGAAGTACCGGGATATATTTCAGAAGCGAGATTACAAATGCAAGGAAGATCAAAACTAAAAATACCGTTCCCATTCCAAGGATTGTATTCATCCCTGCTTTCTTTAAAATCTCTCCGGTCGTATAATCTGCTGCAATATCAAGGGATTCTATATCCAGATTCTCGTCAAACTTAAACTCCAGCGTTGCTTCTCTGTCTTCATACACTGCCTCTGTAGATACTACTACACCGGAATTAGAACTTTCAAACTGGTATTTTCCATGTTCTACATATTCTCCGCATTCTTTCTCCGCAGCTTCCCAGGCATCCATCATGGAAATAAGAACTTCCGGTTCGATTGGAGCATTGGCGTCAGACATGATCTTATTGATCTGATACTCTGATGCCTGCCGGTAATTCTCAAATTCTTCCCCGTCCATCACTTCAAAATTTGCAATGATAAACTGTGTCACATAAGTGAGTTGTGTTTCATCATACTCCAGTTCTTTCTTATTTCCACATCCGGTAAAACTAAGTGTCAGAGCCAATGCACCGATTAATAAGCTGATTCTTTTTTTCACTTTGCCTCACCTCTCTACACTGTTCCATGCTTTTTCGCCGGGCGGTCTTCTCTCTTTGTAAATAACATTTCAAAGGCACCGATCAGATATTTTCTTGTCTCTTCCGGCTCAATGACCGCATCTACATATCCTCTTCCTGCCGCCGCAAACGGGCTTGTCTGCATCTTTCTGTAATCTGCCGCTTTCTCCCGGATCACATCTGCACCTTCCTCCGCATACATAATCTTCGCGGCAAGGTCTGCATCCATCATACCGATTTCTGCCTGCGGCCATGCGTACACCAGATCTGCACCGAGCGCCTTGCTGTTCATTGTCACATAAGCGCTTCCATATGCCTTCCCAATCACAACATTTACCTTCGGCACAGTCGCATTTGCAAATGCATAAGTAAGTTTTGCCACCGAGGATGCAATGTTTCTCTCAGAGCAAACCGTTGCGCGATACCCTTCTACATTTGTCAGAGACAATACCGGAATATTGAATGCATCACAGAAATTCACAAAATCTGCTGCTTTTCTGCATCCGCGCACACTCAATCCTCCATCGAATTCTTCTGCGACATTTCCTTCTTCATCGTAAATCTTACAGCGGTTTGCAACTGCACCGACCGTCATACCGTTGAGGCGGATGAATCCAGTCACCATTTCCTTTGCATAGTCTTTTTTTGTCTCAAAAAATACATGATTATCTGAAAGAGTGGAGAGCACGACTGCTGTATCTTCCGCTGCATTTTCAATTGCGTCACAGAGACGGTTCAGATCATCTGTACATTCGTCATAAGAGTTATCGTCTTCATTGTTTGCAGGCAGAAGGCACACAAGCGAGCGAATCTCCTCTAAGATTTCTTCTTCTGTTCCGGTTCTGTCTACCAGCCCTGCTTCCTCACTTTGGAATCTTGCTGAAGATGTATCACATTTTGTGATCACATTTCCCTCCAGCGCATTCGGAGAATTGACAAACAGTTTTGCATGCTCTTTCTCCATAAATGTAAAGTCTGTCAGGGAAGGAACAACCGCAAGTCCTCCTCCGCATGTTCCGAAGATCGCTGTGATCTGCGGGATCACTCCGGATGCCAGTGTCTGCTTCATATACAGACTGCCAAATGCATGGAGCGCATCTGTCGCTTCCTGAAGTCTGAGACCCGCACAGTCCACGAGACCGATGACCGGCGCTCCCATCTTCATTGCCAGATCATAAACTGCAGTGATCTTCTTCGCATGCATCTCTCCGATTGCTCCCTGCAGTACAGAGGCATTCTGGCTGTACACATATACGAGGTTCCCATCAATCAGACCATATCCGGTCACAACACCGTCTCCCGGGGTCTCCTTTGTCTGCATGTTAAAATCAGTGGCTCTCGCTGTAATGGCAGCACCGATCTCAACAAAACTTCCCTCGTCAAGTAAAGTGGCAATTCTTTCACTTGCGCGGCTCTCTGTTGTTTCGTAACTCATATCTTTTAGCCCTCCAATTTCTAAAATTTTATAAAGTTTAATCAAATTTTCTGCCGATTATATTATATAATACTATTTGAAAAATAGCAATCTGTTTTTGATATTTTTTTCACATATTCATTTAACGCGTTACCATCTGAAATCACTCCGTCCGCATTTGTATATTCTGCACATTTTTTCCAGATTTTGTTTGCTTCTCCGCACGATTATGATACAATACAAAGTGGCATAAAGCAGAAGCAGATTTTTGCTCCTGCAGATTATAACATGCATCTAAGGAGGAAATGGAAATGAGTGTAACAGACAGAATTGCACAGCTTAGAAAGCTCATGGAAGAGCGGAATATGGATGCCTATATCATCCCATCTGCCGACAATCATCAAAGCGAATATGTAGGGGAACATTTTAAAGCAAGAGCGTTTAT
The DNA here is from genome assembly GCA_963557735.1 of uncultured Faecalimonas sp. Classification (GTDB taxonomy): domain Bacteria; phylum Bacillota; class Clostridia; order Lachnospirales; family Lachnospiraceae; genus Faecalimonas. The sequence continues at coordinate 12,613 of CAUWEA010000075.1, forward strand.
CTCAGGATTTACCGGATCTGCGGGAACTGTGATCGTGACAAAAGATGATGCAGGTCTTTGGACAGACGGCCGCTATTTCATTCAGGCTGAGAAACAACTGGAAGGAAGTGGGATCCGTCTTTTCCGCATGGCAGAACCTGACGTTCCTACAAAGGAAGAATATCTTGCCTCTGTCCTTCCTGAGCACGGTGTGCTTGGTTTTGACGGAAAAGTAATCGGAGCTGCTGAAGGTCAGAATTATGAAAAAGTATTGAAGGAGAAAGAAATCTCCATATCCTACGAGGAGGATCTGATCTCCTACATCTGGCAGGACCGCCCGGCGCTTTCTGATGCTCCGGCATTTTTACTGGATCTGCAATACGCAGGTGAAAGCACTGCATCGAAATTAGAGCGTCTCCGTGAAAAAATGAAAGAATCCAATGCCACACTGCACATTCTTTCTTCCCTGGACGATATCGCATGGCTGCTCAACATCCGCGGCGGAGATATCATGTATACGCCGCTCGTACTTAGCTACGCTGTGATCACGATGGAGGAAGTACATTTATTTATCAACGAATCAAAATTAAATCAGGAGATCTTAGACAGCTTTGAGGGGCTCTCTGTTATTTTACATCCTTATGAGGAGATTTACGCTTTTGTCAAGACACTGGATGCAGATTCCCATGTTCTTTTAGATCCTTCCCGGATCAACTATGCAATCTACAAAAATCTTCCTGCCAAAATGGAAAAAGTAGAAGCTCCAAACCCAACGACTGCGTTCAAGGCGATCAAAAATAAAACGGAACTGAAAAATGTCCGGATCAGTCATATCAAAGACGGTGTCGCTTTCACAAAATTTATGTACTGGCTGAAGAAAAATGTCGGAAAGATGCCGATCACAGAGCGCAGTGCCTCTGATAAACTGGAAGAGTTCCGCAGTCAGCAGGAGGGATTTATCAGTCCAAGCTTCTCTCCGATCGTCGCATACAAAGAGCATGCTGCCATGATGCATTACAGCGCGACTCCGGAATCTGACTACGAATTAAAACCAGAACATTTTCTTCTTGCAGATACCGGCGGAAACTACTACGAAGGCACAACTGATCTGACCCGCACGGTTGTACTTGGACCGGTCAGCGATGAACTGAAAAAGCATTTTACCGCAGTAGCGCGCGGTATGATGAATCTGGCAAGAGCAAGATTTCTCTACGGATGCCGCGGAGTCAACCTTGACATTCTGGCAAGAGAGCCAATGTGGTCGCTTGATATCGATTACAAATGCGGAACCGGACATGGCGTCGGCTATCTTCTGAATATCCACGAAGGCCCTGCTTCCTTCCACTGGCAGTTATATCCTTCAAGACTGCTTCCTGCAGTACTGGAAGAAGGTATGGTCATTACCGATGAGCCTGGTATCTACATCGAGGACTCTCAT
>CAUWEA010000076.1:0-13611 GCA_963557735.1 uncultured Faecalimonas sp.
TGTTATATCTGCGAAGTTTCAGGAAAATACTGCTACTACTCATCTTCATCGCCGTCACCACCATTAATGATTTTTAATTCTGTCAGAAGTTCATCTAAAAATGCCCTCCGGTCTCCGGTTCGGATCAGTTCCTTATAAATTTTTCCGTCTTTCATCACGATCACGCGGTCACAGTAACTTGCTGAAAAGCTGTCATGTGTGACCATGAAGATCGTGGCATCCAGATTTTTCTGTGCTGCAAGAAATGCCTCGATGACCGCCTCACTGGATCTGCTGTCCAGATTTCCGGTCGGCTCGTCCGCAAGGATCAGAAGCGGATCATTCATCAGCGCCCTTGCTACCGCAGTCCGCTGTTTCTGTCCACCGGAAATCTCCGCCGGATATTTGTCCGCGATTTCCCAGATGCCAAACAGCTTTAACAGCTTCTTCGCCTTCTTCTCCATCTTTTCGTACGGCGCATCTTCGATCACCTGCGGGATGCATACATTTTCAAAAACCGTCAGTCCATCTAACAGCATGAAATCCTGAAAGACAAATCCAAGCTCCTGATTGCGGATCTCCGCCATTTTCTCTTCTTTTAGCTGCGCCAGCTTTTTGCCGTTTAACAATACCTTTCCTTTTTCATATGGGATAAAGCAGGAAATACAGTTTAATAAGGTTGTCTTTCCGCTTCCCGACGGCCCCATGACCGCAACAAACTCTCCTTTATGAATTGTAAAATTGACACCTTTTAATACCTCGTATGTATCTTTTCCGACCACATACGATTTATGCAGATTTTGAACCTCCAGCATGTGCTCTCTCCTCCTGTTTCTTTGATAAGAATATTTTATCAAAAGAAAGTTACCATGCTGGTACAGAAACGTTACAGTCTTGAAACATTTCGGATACTCTTTATTCCACAGATACACAAATCCGCTCTACCATACTTCCGCTCTTTTCAATCTTCTGATATGCTGCAACCGGCACAAGCATGCAGATTATAAGCAGAACCACCGTTGCTCCGAGAAACGGAAGCACCGGAAACCAGAACGCTGCGCCCATATAGTTCATGGTCTGATAGATGGAATAAGTAATTCCGACTCCCACTGTCAATGTCAGAACCAGCACACCCCCGGTATAGAAAACACCTTCCCACACGAGCATTTTCTTCACCTGCCGTTCGGTCATTCCCACACTTTCCATGATCGAGAGTTCTTTCTGCCGGCTCTGCATATTTCCGACAGAAGTATTGATATAATTCATGGCTCCGATGATCCCGAGTATCAGAACAATTCCAAACCCGACTTCCATCATATGTCCCTGCGCCTCCTTTACATGTTCTGCCTGCTCGATTTTCGAATCCCAGGAAAAATCAGTTTCATCCGGGCTTTCTTTCAGAATCGAAAGAATCGCATGTTCTGTCTCCTCCTGATATTCCTCCTCATAACGGATCCCCGCCCGGAAAACAATTGCTTCTTCTGCAAACGCTTTGACCGCATCGTCAATGACAATCATCGTAGGCGGAAGACCAAGAAGCGATACATAGTCACCGATATCTGTCATCCCCGCAATCTCAAACGTCTTGGTATGTTCCGGATGTACATATTCCGCACAGGAAATCTGTTTTCCGCGCAGTTTCTTTTCATCCAGCCCGAACAAACCATTTCTGTATAAAATGCAGGTCTTGCCGCTCAAAAACGCCTCCTCATCCACCGGCTGTTCCATTTCCGCATTGAGCGCCCGGAAATCTTCCTCTGTAATCCCTACCAGAGAAGAACCGAAATTTTCAGGATGCTGCTGATACTCCCCGATATCATCCTCATAAGGGATATTCATCCACGTTTCGTAAAATTCCCGCATCCAGACATCTGTCACTTCCTTTTCCCACGGAACGATCGTCGGAACCGTGATTGTCGGAAGCACTTCTTTTACTCCGTCTGTCTGCCGGATTTCTTCCAAAAGTTCTTCACTTAAGATCGGATGCACTTCCCGGATCTGTTGCCCGCCTTCTGCTCCTTGATCTATGACCATATTGCTGATCGTGTCATTTTTCAGAATCATATCCAGTCCCATGTAGTTATAAGAATACTCTCGTGCCGACTGCGTGTGCAGCAGTGTGATCAGACAGAGAAATACCGAAAGACTGGCAGCAAGTGACAGCATCGTCACCATCGTCTTTTTCTTATTCCGCGTCAGCTGCTCCAGCGCCATCCGGACGATCAGACTTCCCTTTCGCGTTTTGCGGCGCTTTCTCACGCCGGAAACAGCGCGATACCCAAGCGCTTCCACCGGCGAACTTTCCACTGCAGTTTTGGTCGGCTTTCTTCCTGCATACCAGACCGTACATCCGGTCAGAAGCACGGTCAGTACAATGATCATCGGATGAAATCTCACCTGCACTGTTCCTATCTTCTTTCCGGATACTAACGTCTCCACCACAACCGGAACCAGAAAGAAAGAAATGCCTGCCCCGATCAGTATCCCTGCAGCCACTCCAATACCGCCGATCCAGAGAAGCTGCCTCTGCATCAGCTGACGGATCTGACGCCCGGTCATCCCAACCGTCTGCAAAAGTCCGTAATACCGGATATTCCCGGCCACAGACAAATACATGATATTGTAGATCAGCAGATAAGCGCTCAGGACTGTGACAAAAACAATGCCTGCCAGTCCCAGAAAGATTTCCAATGCATTTCCGTATTCATATACATAAAACAAGCGCTGTGATTTGGCCAGGTTCATGCTGTCGATAAACTCCTGCTGCGCCTGATCCGACATCCATTTTTTATGAAAGGAAATATGACAGCGACCATAATATACCGCATCCAGTTTCTGTGTGTCACAAAAAGCTTTTGACATATAAAAAACATCTGTATCTCCATATCCATCCCAAATGCCGGAAATCCGGAATGTCTTCTCTTCTACTTTTTGATCGTTCTCATACACAAATGTAATCTCATCTCCGATTTTTTTATCCGAAAATCCACATTTTTTCAAAGCATCCTCCGTTACCATCACTTCATTTTCTTTGACCGGATAATGCCCTTTCACAAACTTTCTGGCCGGCGCCATCATTTCCTTCCAGTAAATATCGTCTGCATACATCAGGCCGACCCCCGGTGTCTTGTCCGCCTCGGTTTCCGTAACGCTGCCCATCACCATTACAACACTATAACGCGCTACGTTTGGATTTGTTTCTAAAATCTCTTTCTGTTCTTCTGAGATTCCATACATGATCGCATCAAACTTTGCCCCGCTCAAACGGATATTTTGCTGCATCTGCAATTCTAAATAGGTGGCTCCCACCGTAAAAACACTAAAAAGTAAAAAAGAAGACAACACGACCGCCAGAATCATGGACGCACTGCGTTTTGGGTTGCTTTTCAAATTGTTTTTTGCCAGCCGTTTCACAACAGCCCGATTGTTATTCTTCAGCATGAAACTCACTTCCTCTCATGATCATTCCATCCTCAATCCGAACGATCCGGTCCGCCATCTGCGCAATGTCATTGTCATGGGTGATCAGAACGATCGTCTGCCGGAACTGCTTTGCGACGATTTTCAGTAAGCCCAGTACATCATGGCCGGTGGCTGTGTCCAGATTGCCGGTCGGTTCGTCTGCAAGGATCAGCGTCGGCTTACTTACCAATGCCCTTGCAATCGCCACTCTCTGCTGCTGTCCGCCGGAGAGTGTGCCGGGAAGCGCCTCCCGCTTTTCCTCCAGCTGAAGCAATTCCAGAATCTCTTGTACAAATTCCTGATCCACCCGCTTTCCGTCCAGTTCCACCGGAAGTATGATGTTTTCATATACGTTCAGATCCTGCACCAGATTATAACTTTGAAATACAAATCCGATTTTCCGGCGGCGGAATATCGCAAGTTGCTCTTTTGTAAGTCCTGCCAGATTTTTGCCTCCTACAAACACACTCCCACTGGTAGGCACATCCAGCCCGCCGATCATATGCAGCAGCGTGCTTTTTCCGCTTCCGGATTTTCCGATGATCGCCACAAATTCTTCTGCCTTCACCCGAAAATCCACTCCGTCCAGAGCCTTTACCGTATTTGCTCCCTGCTGATAATATTTTTTCAGATTCCTTGTTTCCACAATATAATTCTCCATCTGCTTTCCTCCTCATCCAAGCACTTCATAGATATCTATCCGAATATATCTTTTCGAACATAGCTTTATCTTAACAAAGAAAAATCACAATCCTGTCACAATCTAACATTGTCACAAAATTGTGATTTTTTCAATTTGGAAGATACATGCAAAATTCGGATCCTTTTCCAATCTCAGAGTGCACTTCGATATACCCGTTCTGCAATTCCAGTATCCTGCGTGTCAGATACAATCCGATCCCCACACCGTTCTGTGCGTGCACTTCCGGTTCCCGGTAAAATCGCGTAAAAATTTCTGCCTGCCGTTCCAATTGGATGCCTTTTCCATTATCCTGCACACTGATTTTTGTGAAAATCTCCTGGCGGGTTACCGTCACGCAGATCTTTCCCCCTCTGTCTGTATATTTCACTGCATTATCCAGCACATTAAAAATCGCTTCTTCCGTCCATTTTTTATCATAATCCAGCGGCTGATGTTCCTCACATTTTACATACACTTCAATTTCTTTTTGCGCTGCTGCGGGAACGATCTGGCTGACCGCTGCCGTCAGTGTCTGATAGAGATCCCCTCTCTCTTTCCGTATCTGGAGAATCCCGGTTTCCAGCCTTGACATTTTTACCATACTCTGCAAAAGAAATTCCAGTTTTCCGGTCTGCTCCTCCAGACGGTTTAAAAACTCCCTCCCCTTTTCAGACAATACCTCCTCCTGCAAAAATTCCTGATACAATTTCATATTTGCAAGCGGTGTTTTCGTCTGATGGGAAATATCTGAGATCAGCGCTTTCATCTGCCTTTTTTCCATCAAAGCATCTGCTTCTTTCCGGTTCCACACCCGGTACAGCTGCCAGAATTTCTCTCCGCATTTTCCCCACAGTGTCTCTTCTGTCACCTCAGTAGTTTCTTTCAGTTCTTTCCCCGATAGTATCTGCTCAATCGCTTCTTCCACCTGATCCGCGAACTGGTCCACTTCTTGTTTCATTTTCACAGATTTCCTGATCGCACCTGCTGTCACAAAGACAGAAACAGTCACAGCAAGACCTCCGATCCCCATCATCCAATCCATTGATAGCCCATCCCATACACATTTGAAATATATTTGTGCCCGCGATCTTCCAGCTTCCTCCGAAGGCGGTTGACATTGACTGCCAGCGTATGTTTATCTACAAACTGACCGTCACAATCCCACAACTGTTCTAGCAGAATCTCATACGTCAGTAGCCTTCCCTGATTTTCCGCCAATACTTTTAACAGTCGAAACTCCGTAGGTGTTACCGCGCATGCTTTCTGATCCACCATAACCTTTGCCCGTTCCCAGTCGATCTTCAGATATCCGTCATCATACCCGCCCGGCTGTTCCGGCTGCGTCCGCTTAAAGATCAGTTCAATCTTCCGCAGCAATACTTTCATCGAAAAAGGCTTTACTACATAGTCCTCTGCTCCCAGATCATATCCTTTCAGCACATCCTCTTCCAAATCCCTTGCCGTCAGAAAAAGAACCGGAATGTCCTGCTGTGCTTTCACCCACCGGCAAAAAGCAAAGCCCTCTCCATCGGGCAGATTGACATCTTGTATCACAAGCTGCAGTCCCTCTTTCCCTGTACATGACTGATATGTTTCCTTTGCCTCTTGTATGGAATATGCCGCGCTTGTGTGATAGTCCTGCTTCTCCAATGCATAGCACAATGCTTCGTTCAATTCTCTGTCATCCTCGACTACAAGTATGTTCTGCATGATTTTTTCTAACTCCTTCTGCAACAGATGTATCCCAAAGACATCCATGCTCATTTTTTGTATTATAGCATTGTTCTTTTTTTGCTACAATCCTATTTTTATCTTGAGTTTCCGCAGTTTTATCCACAAATCCTATAATCATCCTTGCTGATTATAAACAACTTTTAAAAAATGCCCAAAATATAAGGAATCCCATTCCTTTTTGATATAAAATTTAAGTGACCAAATAAAAATCTACTAAAGAAAGGAATGGAATTCTTTTTGAAGCCCTTTTGTTGGAAACAGTCCTAAATCAAAATAATAGGATTCCTTTACCTTCTGTTACTGTTTCTGCTGTATAAAATTTTCTCATATGAATTTCCTCTCTCGTGCAAAAAAGACAGGATACCTTCCTTTTTACAAGAACATATCCTGCCAGAGTTCTTATTACTTTCATTTTTTTATTACCATAAATCTTTTCCAAAGAAAAACTTCCCAGATAAACTGGGGAGCCTCCAGAAGCTATACCTTACGGTCCTACGGCTTCGTTTAAACATTTATAAAGTACCCACTGTATCTTGATTGCCCAAGCGTGGAACTTAATCCTATTTTGTTTTTATTCTCCTGCCCGTTCTAAAACCATCTGTTCAACGGCATTGCTAACATAAAAACCGTTTTGTCTCATTTCCGACAAAAGCGGACGTACTTCTTTTATAATTCCTCCAAAAATTCTTCCTTATCATCAAACTGGAAGACAGAAATATGAAACGCATCGCAAATTTGCCATACATTTTCCGCACTTCTTTTATTTTTTGGAAACAGATTTTTTAAACAATACCCAGGTACTGACAAAATAGCAGCTTAATAAAACGCTTAAAATCACTAAAATAATACATACTTGCCGGAACAATTTTTTCACACCAATATATACGGTGATCTGCATGGAAAATCCCAAAAAGAGAAATATCAGAAAAGCGCTTACTAAAAGGACTGCTACCATAACAGGTACTCCAAACCATATTCCTAACTGTTTTAATATAAGCTTCCGGATATGACTTTCCTCTACTCCCAAATTCCTCAACACCTGAAAACGATATCTGTATTTATCTGAATCCGACAGCTGCTGTAAAGCCAATATTGTAAAGCAGGTCACAAACAATATAATTGCACTGTATGTGAGTCCCGTCTGCATGATAAAAATTATCGCAGAATAATCGTTGACTTCGATCGTACGCATCGTAATGTTATAAGTTACGGGAGAATCCTCTCTGCCTGCATCTTCAAAGTATGTTTTTAATTCCTGCGCAACGTCGTAAGAAACCGCCTGATCTGTCATAATGTATCTGAAGGTATTTGCTACTGTCAGTTCCTTACAGATAGAATCCGGGACAATATAAATCACACTTTGAAAATTATAAAGTTCTTCACCTAATTCCGCTGTGTGAGCAGGAACAGCAGAAAGCTGTAAATTTCCTCCGTCCGTTTCTATAAAGTCATGTTCTTTAAGATATTCAGAAACAGACTCCTGAGATGCAATAGAAAGCCACTGCGTTGTAAACTCATGCTCCTGCAAAGAAATTTCCTCATAACCTGCCATTTTTAATAACTGATTATAATCGGACAGAGCCATTGCCGTAACGGGAATATCATTTTTTCTGGTATCCTCCATTTGATGATAAAAATCTGCCTTCTTTACAAAGTAAGTCTGAAACCGGCAATCCTCCCGAACAGAAATATTTTTTTGGAGAAAAGAATCCAGGAAACGATAATCCGTATCAGGAAGTTCCTTTTCCGACTGTGCCCCTATATAACCGGACGATCCTCCAAAATAATCAGAAGCAATCTGTATATCAAAAGCTGCTCTTTTTTCCAAAAAGCCCTGCGCCCATCCCACAAGGATCGGTGTTACAAAGAACAACGCCATAGACACCGTTAAAGTAAGACAAATCAAAGTCATAGAAAGTGTTTTTGACTTTAATTTGGACAAGATCTGGCCGAAAAAGAATAAATTTTCTTCTTTGTATTTCAGACGTTCTTTGAAAACCAGCAGATACTCACTGAACAAAACAAAAAACAGACTGACTCCAAATACAACACACCACAACAGAAATGCCATATACACTTGAAAAGCGCCCCGGTCCATTGGCATTGCAAGATACACTTTAAAAACCGGTAAGAAAGAAAGTACAAACACTTCCACTCCCACGATATATTCCATTTTCAAAAGCAGATTCGCCGCATGTTCCTCTTTTTTTCTAAATCTTCGTATGTGCGTGAACAACATCAAAAACGGGACGATCATACTGACTGCAGACCAGATTTTTATTGCTGGATCAAACGCTCCATGAAAATAATAAGACAGCGTTCTGATATTATAGACTGTGATCAGCAGATAAAAAATAAAGTTCACCGGTAAAAGTTTGTATATCCACTCATGCGGACTTCTCAGTATCTCATTTTTCCGGTCTGCCTGCAGCATATCGATGATTTTTATCTTTCGTATGGAACGAACCTGAAATAAACCGACGATTGCAAAACAAATACCAAAAAACAAGATTGTCAAAAGAATGGTATCTGGAAAAAGCATCAGGGAAAATTCAAATGGTCTTTGATACATTTGAAGCAGCATTGCGGTAATAAACTGGGAAAATACACTGCCTAACCCTATTCCGGCAACAAGAGAAAAAAGTCCCATTACCAAAGACTCTGCAAAGAAAAGTCTGGCTATTGCTGCCTGCTCCATCCCGATAATGCTCTGCACCGCAAATTCTCTTTTGCGCCGCTGTATCATAAAGTGATTTACATACTGCATAAGAAACATCAATAATACTGTAACCAGCAAAATCACATACTTGATTCCATTTCCTAATAGGTTCAAATTGAATTCTGCTCCTATATCCGGTTCATAATACTTACTGGAAATGGAAAGAAACGCATAGAACATAGATATACATACGGTCAGGGTAACACTATATATCAGATAATCTTTTGTTGACTGCTTTACATTTTTCAGTGCTAATTTAACATACATTGCTCATTCCCCCGCCCATCATCGTCAATACATTTAATATTTTGTCAAAAAATACTTTCCTTGCATCGTTCCCCTTCAGGATTTCCGTAAAAATCATACCATCCCGCAGAAACAAAATCCGGTTGGCATAACTTGCAGAAAAAGCGTCGTGTGTTACCATCAGAATCGTTGCACCTAACTGCTCATTCATACTCCGCAAAGTGGATAACAACATCTGGGACGAATGACTGTCAAGCGCCCCGGTCGGTTCATCTGCCAAAATCAATTTTGGATGGTTCACGATTGCTCTGGCGCAGGCACATCTCTGTTTCTGCCCACCCGATACCTGATAAGGATATTTCTCCAAAATATCGGTAATATTCAGGCTTTTCGCAACCTCTTCCACTCTTGATCCAATTTTTTTGACCGGCGTGTGGTTGATCGTCAATGCAAGAGAGATATTTTCCCCGATCGTCAAGGTATCTAATAAGTTAAAGTCCTGAAAAATAAATCCGAGATTCTCTCTCCGGAATTTTGCAAGGACTTTCTCCCGGATCTCCGTCACATCTGTGCCATCCAGATAAATATGTCCGGCACTTACCGTATCAATGGTAGAGATACAGTTTAACATCGTAGTTTTTCCGGACCCAGAAGCTCCCATGATTCCCAGAAACTCTCCCTCCCGGACAGAAAAATCAATGTCCTGAATGGCTCTTGTTATATTTCCTTCATTTCCGTAAAACTTCTGAATATGGTCTAATCGTAATAGTTCTTTCATTCTGCTCACCTCATACTTTTGATGCCTTTATCATAACGGATTTCTGCTTGTGTTTGTATCAAGTTTTCTAACAAAATTCTAACAAAAATGTTAGAAATGCAGGGCCATTCAGCCCTGCACCTGATGAATAAAATGATTAACCTGAAAAGACAACACCATAGTTGTCCCCTTTTCCCCGGACTGAGCCACAATCCCAATCCCCAGTTTGTCGCAAAGACGCCTGCAAAGGTACAAGCCGATTCCAGTCGCATTCTTATCTATGAGGCGACCATTTTGTCCGGTAAATCCTTTTTCAAAAATCCGGGGCAGATCGCTGTCTGGAATCCCAATTCCATGATCTTCTACCAGTAAAAAAATCTGGTCTCCTTTCCTTTGCATATAAAAATGCAAGGCAGACTCTTCCCCACTATACTTTACCGCATTGACAATTAACTGGTTCAAAATAAAACGAAGCCACTTCTCGTCTGAATAAACATTCTGCTCATTTTCTTCCATTTCTATGGACACCTGATTCTGCATCAAAAGATATTTATTATCTGCGATCGCCTGATGCACCACATCAAACAGACGGATCTCCTGGATAGAATAATCTTTTTCGGTATGTTCGCTGCGCGCGTAATAAAGTGCCTGTTCTGTAAACCGGGTGATTTTTTCCAGTTCTGTCATCTGCTTTCTTGTAAATGTTTCCCGGTGATTCTCACACAGCAGTTTCATGGCAGTGATCGGCGTCTTGATTTCATGGATCCACTGCTCAATATATTCCCGGTACTCCTGCCGTTCCCTTGCTACCGAACTAATCTGCTCCAGCATAGATTTCGATGCCAGCTTAAGAAGCCGGAAGTACACCTGCTCCTCTGCCCACTCCGGTTCGGGAAGCATTTCTGCTAACAGATACCGTTCCTCCAGTCCTTCCGTCAGCCTCATCAGCTTATCCAGTCTTTTCTTCCTTTGAAAATAACCCAGAAGTAGCATCCCTGCCAGCACCAATATCCACACGGTCAGAATCACAAAAATACTGTCCCAGGTATTCCCCACCGCGATCAAAAATCCAGACAACGCCAGCATACAAACTAGATTGGTGAAAAGCATCAAAATCCGGTCTTTCCAATACTGTTTTCCATTCATAACGTATACCCCTGCCGATGCTTTGTTTTAATAAAATCCTTCACACCGATCGATGCCAGTTTTTCACGGATCCGCCCAATATTGACACTTAATGCATTGTCATCCACATAAAGTTGATTGTCCCATAAGTATTCGATCAAATCTGCCCTCGTACAGATAGTTCCGGCATGCTCAAAAAGATAATACATGATCCGCAATTCATTTTTGGTAAGTTCTGCCTGTTTTCCATCTGCCTCTATCGTCCCCGTCTCCAGACACAGAGAGACGCCTTCATAAGTAAAATGTCTGTTCTGTGTCCCTGGATAAGCTCTTTTTAACAAAAAAGCAATCTTTGCCAACAGAATTGCTGTATGATACGGTTTTGTAATAAAGGCATCTCCACCAAGCATAATACTGTTCAGTTCGTCCATATCGGTATTACAGCTGGTCACAAAAATGATCGGCGCCTGAGAAAAACTGCGGATTCCCGCACAGATTGTGAACCCATTTTCCTGCGGCAGCTTCACATCCAGTAAAATCAGATGTGGCTGTAATTTCCGAACCTGCTCTGTCACATTGCAAAAATCTTCAATGACAGATGTATGATATCCATTTCCATTCAGCAATGTCTGCAATTCCTTCCGAATCACCTCGTCATCCTCAATAATCAAAATCTCGGTATTCATGCTGCACTTCTCCTTCCATGACCTGTCACTATCATAGCACAAATCGTTCCAAAGAAAAACTCCCCAAATAAACCGGGGAGGCTCCAGAAGCTATCTCTTTCCATCCTATCACTTTTTATGTTAATGCAATCTTTCTAATTTAAATAATATCATATTTTTCGAACCCTCGCAATCAAACTTCCTTGAGAACTCTTCCCCCATGCAGTATAATAAATCCCAGGAGGTCGCAATTTTATGAAAGAAAAAATACTGATTATTGAAGATGATCTTACCATACAGACCCAGCTGAAAACGCTTTTAACCGGAAATGGCTATGAGGTAGCTGCGGTTACGGATTTTTCCCGGACGATCGGACAGCTGAAAGCGTTTGCGCCGCATCTGGTCATTCTGGATATCAAACTTCCGGGGAGTGACGGTTTTGAAATCTGCTCAAAGATCCGCAGTTTTTCAGAGATTCCGATCATATTTGTCACGAGCAGCAATACGGATATGGACGAGCTGAACAGCATTATGCTGGGCGGAGATGCATTTATCACAAAGCCTTATCATACCGCGATCCTTCTTGCGAAAATTGACGCACTGTTAAAGAAAGCACACCGTTTTTCCCAGCCGGAAAGTTTGACGTGGAACGAAGCAATCCTGCATTTGGAGAGCAGCATGATAGAATACAAAGGCCAAAGCACAGAACTGACAAAAAACGAATTCAAAATCCTTTACTATCTTTTTAAAAATGCCGGAAAGATCTGTTCCCGGGCGGATATTGTAGATTTTCTCTGGGATAACCAGCTATACGTTGACGATAATGCTCTGAGTGTAAATATGACCCGGATCCGCGATAAACTGGCGGCGATTGGACTTACCGGTTTTATTAAGACAAAGCACAGACAAGGATATACGTTATGAACGGAAAACAATATTTTAAAAATCAACTCCCCGTCATTTTGATCCATCTGCTCGGTATGCTTTCCCTTGCCCTGTTTTTAATCGCAGGCAATACTCCGGTTCCGACCGTCGTGTTCATTACTGCTGTCTGGTCGGTTGCCCTTGTTGTCTGCCTGCTGTGTTTTTATTTCTCCCGCAAAAAACATCTGAATCAATTGCTGGATATGACGGAGCGATTAGAAGAGCGGTATTTGCTGCCGGAAATCATGCCGGTACCGGAAAGAGCGGATGAGCAGGTTTTCTACCAGATCATGAAAGCGGCTGAAAAGTCTATGTTAGAGCGGATCAATGAGGTGCAAAGGGAACGGAAGGAATACAAAGAATACATCGAGCAATGGGTCCATGAAGTCAAAACACCGATCACGGCACTGAAGCTGCTCTGTGAAAATCATCGTTCTTCTTTCGCCAGGGAGATCCTGGCAGAGTTGGAGAACATCAATCAATACACCGAGCAGGCACTGTACTATGCCCGGAGTGAGCATGCGGAAAAAGACTACTCCGTCCGGGAAACCGATTTAGGTGATATTATACATCGCGCAATCGCGGATCATAAGTATCTCTTACGTCAAAGCAACATGACGATCACGATAGATGCTATCGAACACAAAGTTTACACAGATGAAAAATGGGTACGGTTCATCTTAAATCAGATTATCGGCAACGCAATAAAGTATCATAGCGAACAACCTCATTTACACTTTTCAACGACAAAGACAACTGACAAAATTGTGCTGTCTGTCAGTGATAACGGGATTGGGATTCCAGAAAGCGACCTGCCCTGCATTTTTGAGAAGGGATTTACAGGCAGGAACGGACGGACCGGGAAAAATTCTACGGGAATCGGTCTGTATCTTTGCAAACGTCTCTGCGAGAAACTGGGGATAGGAATTACCGCTGATTCAGGAAATAACGGAACGACGATCTCACTTTCTTTTCAGATCAATGATTTCATCATCGGAGTGCAGGACTGACCGGTTCTGCACTTCTTACATTTTTGTAAGAACTGTGTAAGAAAATCCGATACAAAACGGAAGGGACTCCATTTACAATAAGGATATGAAACAGTCAGGAGGTTTATCAGATGAATACAATTTTGAAACTGGAGCATATCCAGAAATATTATGGAAACGAAGGGAATATCACGAAAGCCATTAAAGACGTCAGCTTTTCTGTCGAAGCCGGAGAATTTCTCGGCATCATGGGAGCGTCCGGCTCCGGGAAGACAACGCTGCTCAACTGCATTTCTACGATCGATACGGTCAGTGCAGGTCATATTTTT
>CAUWEA010000077.1:0-13025 GCA_963557735.1 uncultured Faecalimonas sp.
CGGAATTATTCGCACAGCCGGATATCGATGGAGGACTTGTAGGAGGCGCTTCCTTAAAACCAGATTTTGGTGCGATCGTAAACTACAATAAATAATGGAGATATATGTCTGATAAGGATCCTGCTTCGGCAGCCAGCAGAAGATGGCTTCTGGCAGATCCTGACATATACATCTAAAATGATTACAGATTGAGGTGCAGGAATGCACCTCAATTTTTATAGGGAAAAGAGAAAATGTGCAGCTTCATGGACTGCTTCTGTGGCTGTTTTCATGTTTGACATCTGAAAAACATGCCACATCCCCTTGTAGACAGTCAGCTTTGCAGGGACATTCTGGCGGAGCAGTTTTTTATGAAGATCTGTGGAGTCATTAAAAAGAATCTCATTTGTTCCCACCTGAATGTAAACCGGCGGGAAATCTTTGTAATCCCCATAGAGCGGTGAGATAAAGGGATCCATATAAAGGCTGTGGTCATCGGCGCCATCCGGCACATAAGCGTATCTGGCGCGTTCCAGGTAGTCGGCAGTCAGGATCGGATCCAGTGCAGCTTTCTTTTCATGGGATGCCCCGCCCAGTGACAGGTCTGTCCACGGGGAGAAGAGCACCAGCGCTTTTGGAAGGATCCGTCCGTCTTCCTTGAGTCTCAGGGCAAGGGCAAGCGCAAGGTTGCCGCCGGCAGAATCCCCGGCAAGGATCACGTTTTTTGCTCCGTACCCGAGGTGCATCAGGTAGCCCCAGACTTTCAGTGCATCTTCCAGCGCAGCCGGAGATGGATGCTCGGGCGCAAGGCGGTAGTTGAAACTTAGAATATCCGCTGATGCGGCAGAGGCAAATTTTGTTGTGAGCGTGCGGGAATATTCAAGGCTTCCGGTGAAAAATCCCCCTCCATGGCAATACAGAATGATGGTCTGTTCCTGGTGTGGGCGGTTTAGGCGGATCCACTCGGACGGGATATCGTCGATCATAAATTCGGTGTAAGATGCTTCGCTTTGCTTTGTCCCGAGCAGTCGTCCGAGATTTGCCTGGGAACGTCTGTATTTTTCTAAATCGTCATTGACTGTAAAGTCGTGGACAGTCTTGATGATCTTCATCAGTCCTTGTTGTCTTTTCTCTTGATTTGCCATAAATCATCGTATCCTTTCTCGTAGTAATCTATTGTAACACAAAGCAGTTGTCAGGTACAATAAAATTCTCTATAATAGAGTTATGGAAAGGAAGAAAGAGATGAATAGCAGAAATGAATGGTTAAAACTGGATCTGTCAGGAAATGTTTATCCGACACTTCAGAGAAAAAGTTTCTCATCTGTATTTCGTGTTTCTGTGACATTGAAAGAAAAGGTGGATCCCCGGATCCTGCAGGAGGCGTATGAGAAGACACTGCCCCGGTTCCCATCTTTGCAGGTCGCATTGCGCAAAGGATTGTTCTGGCGCTACCTGGAGCCGAACCGCAATCCGGTTCCAAAGGTGGAGAAAGATGTCAGGAATCCGTGTATGCCGATGGATTTTAAGACGAAGCACCGGTATCTGATCCGGCTCTATTACTATGAATGTCAGATTTCTTTTGAAGTATTTCATTCACTGGCAGATGGATTAGGAGCGGTCACATTTTTAAAGACCCTGACTGCGGTCTACCTGCGGATGTGCGGAGCAGAAATACCGGATACAGAAGGGGTTCTTTCGGTGGATGAGGAGCCAAAGAGGGAAGAACTGGAAGATTCCTATATGAAATATGCCAATTCCAAAGTGACGCCGAAGCGGAGTCAGGGAAGTGCATACAGAGTGCGCGGTACAAAGGAGCCGTTTTATACATTAAATATTATCAGCGGCAGTATGAGTGTCAGCGATCTGAAGACGGCATCGAAAAAATACGGAGTAACGATCACGGAATATCTGAATGCAGTTCTGGTCTATGCACTGATCGAAAATCAGAAGAACAGTAAAGTCTGGAGAGAAAAGCCGGTGCGGATCGCAATGCCTGTGAACCTGCGGCAGTTTTTTCCATCAAAGACGCTCCGGAATTTTATTACGATGATCTATCCGGGGGTCGATCCGAGAATGGGAACGTATACATTTGAGGAAATTTTAAGGGAAATCCATTATTATATGAGATACCATATCAATGAAAAATTTTTAAACGCAGATATCACAACAAATGCAAAGACGCTTCAGAGTCCGCTGATCCGTATTGTTCCGCTCTGCATCAAGGATATTGTTGTCAAGCAGTTTTACAAGCATGTGCAGGACTGTCAGTCCTCCGCGGGGCTTACCAATCCGGGGATCATTAAAGTTCCCGCCGAGATGGAGCCGTATCTGGAACGGTTTGATGTGCTGATGGGACAGCCGTTTTCTGCGCGGACAAACTGCGCGATCGTAAGTTATCGCGGGCTTACCACGATTAATTTTGCGAGCAGCATTGTTGAAAATGACATTGAGAGAGTATTTTTCAGAAAACTGGTAGAAGAAGGCGTTGCTGTGACGATCCAGAGCAACCGGGATTAGAGGTGTGAGATGGCTTATTGTGTAAATTGTGGGGTGAAACTGGAGGAGACACTGACAAAGTGTCCGCTTTGCAATACTCCGGTCTATCATCCGCAGGAAGAAAAAACAGAGAAAAAAGTTCCGCCATATCCGTCGGAGCGGGGAACTGTGGAGAAAGTAAAGCGAACGGATCTTGCGATTCTTTTGATCGTACTTTTTGGAAGTACCGCTGCGGGCTGTGGGCTTTTAAATTTATTTGTATATAAGGGAAGCTTGTGGTCCTTGTATGTGATCGGGGCATGTCTTGTCTTTCTGGTGTTTTCCATTCCGATCATGGTATATCAGAAGCTTCCGTATATCTTTATGGTACTGATCGATGGATCTGCGGTTCTGCTATATCTGGCGCTTGTGGCGTGGGTAAATCACGGGATGGACTGGTATGTACAGATCGCAGTGCCGGTCATCCTCCTCGGAACGGCTCTTGTGGCAGTGCTTCTGTATATTTACCAGCACATCAGCAGATCGATTTTATTTACGGCAATGGTTGTCGTGATCGAAACGGCAGTGTTCTGTGCAGGGATCGATCTGAGCGTCTGCCATTATCTTGATGAAAAGTTCTGCCTGACATGGTCTGCGGCAGTCGTTGTCTGTGCGGCGATCATCACAGTATCCCTGATCACGGTCATGCGGATTTCAAGACTGCGAGAGGAAGTGCGCCGCCGAATGCATATTTGAGTCTTGCAACGGGAGAAAAAATCATGTAAAATAAACTTCGTAGAAATTACGACATTTTTTTAACATAAAGGAGATTTGCTATATGAGTAAGAAACCTACGGTTTTAATGATTCTTGACGGATACGGACTGAATGAAAAGTGCGAAGCCAATGCAGTGTGTGAGGCAAAGACACCGGTTATGGACAGCCTGATGAAGGAGTATCCGTTTGTAGAAGGAAATGCAAGTGGAATGTCTGTTGGACTTCCGGAAGGACAGATGGGAAATTCAGAGGTAGGACATCTGAACATGGGTGCAGGAAGAATTGTATACCAGGATCTGACCAAGATCACAAAAGCAATTCAGGACGGAGATTTCTTTGAAAATGAAGCACTTCTTGCAGCATGCAGAAATGCAAAGGAGCATGACTCTGCACTTCATATGTTCGGGCTGGTATCCGACGGAGGGGTACACAGTCACAACAGTCATATTTACGGACTGTTAGAACTTGCAAAAAAAGAAGGGCTTGAGAAGGTTTATGTACACTGCTTCCTTGACGGACGTGATACTCCTCCGGCTTCCGGAAAAGACTATGTGCAGGAATTATCTGATAAGATGAAGGAAATCGGTGTCGGAGAAGTGGCTTCTGTGATGGGACGTTACTATGCGATGGACCGTGACAACCGTTGGGATCGTGTGGAACTTGCATACAATGCAATGGTAAAAGGGGAAGGAGCGCAGGCAGAATGCGGTGTCTGTGCAGTACAGAACTCTTACGATGCAGGGAAGACAGATGAATTTGTTGTGCCGACTGTTGTTGTAAAGGACGGAGCTCCGGTTGCAACGATCAAAGACAATGATTCCGTGATCTTCTTCAACTTCCGTCCGGACCGAGCAAGAGAGATCACAAGAACATTCTGCGACGATGCGTTTGATGGGTTTGACAGAGGGGAGCGTGTGAAGACAACTTATGTATGCTTTACAGAGTACGATGTGACGATCCCGAACAAGCTTGTTGCGTTCCGCAAGACAGAGATCACAAATACATTTGGTGAATTCCTTGCCGCACATAATATGACACAGGCAAGAATCGCTGAGACAGAAAAATATGCACATGTGACATTCTTCTTTAACGGTGGTGTAGAAGAGCCGAATAAAGGGGAAGACCGTATTCTTGTAAAATCCCCGAAGGTGGCAACTTATGACCTTCAGCCGGAGATGAGTGCATTTGAAGTATGTGACAAACTGGTAGATGCGATCAGATCTGACAAGTACGATGTGATCATCATCAACTTTGCAAATCCGGATATGGTAGGACATACCGGAGTAGAAAATGCAGCGATCAAAGCGATCGAAGCGGTAGACGAGTGTGTGGGAAGAACTGTGGAAGCGATCAAAGAAGTGGACGGACAGATGTTTATCTGCGCAGACCATGGAAATGCAGAGCAGCTTGTAGATTACGAAACAGGGGCGCCATTTACAGCACATACAACGAATCCGGTTCCATTTATCCTTGTAAATGCAGATCCTGCATACAAGTTAAGAGAGGGCGGATGTCTGGCAGATATCGCGCCGACTCTGATCGAATTAATGGGAATGGAACAGCCGGAAGAGATGACGGGAACATCCCTGCTTGTAAAATAGAAAAAAATACAAATGTGAGGATGCAGTCACCGTAATCTTTTCAAAGATAGAGGAAACGGCATCCGGATAAAAAGAAAACCTTGGGATATCGGGAGACAGAAGATCAGACCGGTATCTTGAGGTTTTGTTTTTACAGCAAATGCTGGTAATAAAAGATGGCAAGTTGTGTACGGTCCCGCAGCGCCAGTTTTTCTAAAATACTGCTGAGGTAATTCCGGACAGTGCCTTCCCCGAGATACAATATTTCAGAGATTTCCCGGTTGCTACGCCCATCTGCCACCAGTTCGATGACGGAGAATTCACGGTCGGTGATCTGGTATTTTTCATAGTCAAAAGATTTCTGGGGTTCAAAAAGCTTTGGAAGACGCGTTGTGATCTCGGCGCCGAATACCGTCTGCCCTTTCAGGACAGCGCGGATCGCAGGGGCGATGCCAGTGTAATCCTGCTTTAAAATATAGCCGCGCGCACCGAGATGCAGCGCTTTTATAATGTACTCATCGTCAGAAAAAGTTGTCAGCAGAAGAATACGTGCATCTGGATGGCTTTGCAGAATCTCCTCAGAGGCCTTCAGACCGTCCATCTGCTCCATGCGGATATCCATAAGCAGAAGGTCTGGAAGAAATTCTTCATACATACGTACTGCCTCGGTTCCGTCTTTCCCGGAAGCGCAGACAGAAATATCTTTCTCTGCTTCTAAAATAGTCTTTAGTGCGGTGGTGATCAAATAGTCATCATCCACGATCAAAATTCGTATCATAGATCAAAATCCTCCTTTTCATTTCTTGGAATCGCGATCAAAATGGAAAATCCATTTTTTCTGGAAAAAGTGATTGTTCCTCCCAGTTTCCGGACACGTTCGCGCATGTTTTCCAGACCGATCCCTTCAGGGGCAGGGTCATATGTGGCAGTTCCATTATCATAGATGACAAGCTGCCAGAGCGCCGGATGTTCCCGCATGAGAACAGAGGCGGCTGTGGCATTGCTGTGACGGATGATGTTCGAAAGCGCTTCTTTCAGGATAGAGACAAAAGCGTATTTGACCGTTCTGGGAACTGCAAAGGACATATCGTATTCCAGGGTGACCGGGCAGAAGGTAAATGACAAAGTCAGTTCTTCGGCAACTTCTTTTAAGTTGACTGAGTCATCGTGCAGATCATGCACACTGGAGCGGATATTATCCATTGCGAGAGAAAGCGTACTGGTAAGCTGGCGGAGCGGCTCTTCTAAGGATTTTTCCTGATTGATCGTTGCGACGGCGCCAGAGAGGAGGATTGCGCGGGAAAGCATATGACCGACATTGTCGTGGATTTCCCGGGCGATTCGGTTCCGCTCCCGCAAGGTGGCAGCGTAGATTTCAGAATCTTGTTTCTGGAGCAGCGCCTCATGCTTCTGGGCAAGAAGCATATTTTTTTCCGTCTGATCGTCGATCGTGAGAATATACTGTTCTTTTAACTCCTCATAGTCGGAAGTATGTTTCTGAAGCAGAAGCGCCGCGATACATCCGGACAAAAGGTGAAAAAGCAGAGGCAGTCTGCAATCCGGCAGAAACAAAACAAGCCCGGCAGCGGCAGGAAGAAGCAGAGCAAAAAGCCGGTAAAGGCAGAGATCGTAGCAGATGACCGGACAAAAGAAGAGAACAGCGGGACAGACCGGAACTGCCAGGATCAGAGAGGCGTGTACAAAAAGAGCATAGCGGCGTGACGAGAAAAAGAACGTAGTCATTGCAGCGGAAATGGCAAGAAAAAATCCTACGACAAAAACAGCATCCGCCCGGATCATGCAGAGTACGGACATAGAATATAGGATAAGAAATAATTTATTCAGGATCTGGCGCATAAGAACTCCTTTCCAAGAGCAAAAATTCTGTACAGCTATTATAACATTTGTGTAGGACATAGTCATCTCTATGCGGGGAAAATTGTATGCTCTCCGGTAAAAAGTGACAAATGTCATGCCAGAAACTGACGCAGGACACTTTTCACAGACGGGAGGATTTTCTATAATGACAGTAACAAAGAACAGAAGGAAGAGGAGGAAGAGCGTTATGGTCTGTATCGAAAATCTTGTAAAACGTTATGGGAATGTACTTGCACTGGACCATTTGAATCTGAAAGTAGAAGAAGGAGAAATCTATGGACTTTTAGGTCCGAATGGATCGGGCAAGTCGACGGCGATCAATTGTATTCTGGCGCTTCTTAAATTTGACAAAGGAAGTGTGAAAGTATTTGGGGAGGAGATCCGGCCGGAGAGTTATCATCTGAAAAAACAGATGGGGGTTGTTATGCAGGATGTGGCGGTTTTTGATGAGCTGAATGTGTATGAAAATATTGATTATTTCTGTGGGCTTTATATTACGGAAAAAGCAAGGCGAAAAAGAATGGTGGAGGAGGCTCTGGAATTTACAGGGCTGGAAGATTACCGGAAGGTTCGCCCGGCAAAGCTTTCCGGCGGTCTGTTAAGACGTCTGAACATTGCATGTGGAATCGCACATAAACCACGTCTGATCATTTTGGATGAACCGACGGTGGCGGTCGATCCGCAGAGCAGAAATAAGATTCTGGAGGGGATCAAAGATCTGAACAAAAATGGAAGTACGATCATTTATACTTCACACTATATGGAGGAAGTAGAGCAGATCTGTACAAAAATCTCCATTCTGGACCGGGGAAAATGTCTGGCGACCGGAACGAAGGAAAGTTTAAAAAGAATGGTAAAGACCGGAGAGAAGATCACGGTCGATGCGGTTGCTTTAAAGGAAAGACAACTTGCGAAAATCCATGCATTACCTCATGTATTTTCTGTATGTTATCGCGAACAGCGCCTGGTGGTACAATGTACGGAGGATGGCGGAAATCTGCTCCGACTTCTCGGCTATCTTTCGCAGGAGAAGATTCTGTTTGGAAGGGTCTTCTCAGAACAGCCGACGCTGAATGATGTGTTTCTTGAGATTACCGGGAAGGGACTCAGAGATTAGGAGGGGAGAACATGTTGCATTTAATAAAATACCGCTTTCGCCAGATACTCCGGATGCGGTCACTGATGTTCTGGGCGCTTCTGTTCCCACTGATCCTCGGGACCCTTTATTATTTTGGTTTCTGGAAAAATGCAGAAGATCCTGAACTGGAACAGTTCGATGTGGCAGTAGTCGCAGAAGAAGGTTCCCCTTTTCTTGAATTTCTGGACGGCGCTAAAGATCTGTTAAGCCTTCACATTATGGATGCGAAGGAGGCAGAGCGTGCGCTTACCGGTGGAAGGGTGGATGGAATTTATACGGATGGAGAGGAGCGGACACTGACAGTTGCATCCAACGGAGTTGCTTCAAGCATCCTGGAAACAATCTTAGAACAATATAATTCCAATGAACGGCTGATCGAACAAGTTGCAGAAGAACATCCGGAAAGGCTGAAAGGAATGGTAAGATCCATGGAAGGATACAAAGACCGGGTGTCGGAGACTTCTCTTGGAGGAACGGTGATGAATTCGCTTGTCGAATATTTCTTTGCACTGATCGGAATGGCATGTATGTTCGGGTGTGACCTCGGCTTTTCAGTGTCTGTCACGAGTAATGCAGACCAGTCGCCAGTAGGGATGCGAAGAAATACCGGCTATCTTTCCAGAGGGAAAATCATCCTGGCAGATTTCCTTGTCGTATATGGAATCCATTTTGTAAATCTTGGGATTCTGATTTTCTATCTGAAAGGAATCTTAAAGATACCGCTTGGAGATGACAATGGAAAACTATTGCTTCTCTGCATGGCAGGAGGAATGATCGGCGTATCGTTTGGGATCATCGTTGGAAGCATCGGAAGAAGTTCCGGGGTACGAAGAATGAATTTTCTCTCATTGATCACAATGCTGCTCAGCTTTTTCGGAGGGCTCATGATACAGAACATGAGAGATATCATCGATAAATTCTGTCCGCTTTTTAATGCCCTGAATCCCGTAGCGCTGATTTCAGACGGGCTTTTCAGTATGACAGTCTATGAGGATCTGGAAAGATACTGGAAGAACGTGGCTACACTGTTTGGGATCGGCATATTTTTGCTAGCGGCCAGCTGCATTGTGATGAGGAGGAAACGATATGACAGTATTTAAAGGATATCTTTTGATCATTAAAAGAAACTGGGGCTTTATTTTTACATATGCAGGGTTGTTTCTTTTATCAATTCTGATCGTGCAGGGGGAAATGAAGAAAAAAGAGGAAGAAGGATTTCAGAAAAGTCAGTTAAAGATCGCGGTTGTAAATGAAGAGGGAGGGGTTCTTGCGGATGGGCTATTATCTTTCAGATATGCATGAAATTTCAGAGCCGGGAAAAGGAAATGGGGATCTTCTGGAGGAAGTCTATTATGGGAATATTTCTGCTGTTGTCCGCATCCCGGAACAGCTGGAGGAAAAATGGGAGGTACAGATAACGAAAATACCAGGATATGCAGAATCGGACTATCTGAAGGAGCAGATTAATCTTTTTTTAAATCAGGTAAAGGTGTGTACGGAAAATGGATATTCGATGCAGGAGGCATTCGCACGGATCAGGGAGCAGCAGAAGGAACCGGCTGTCCGTCTCCTGGATCTCAATGGAAATCAGGGAAAATGGGAATCCTATTACTATATTTTCCGTTTTCTGCCTTATCTGTCGATTGCAGTGTTGTGCCTGATTCTGAGTATTCCGATGAGTGCATGCAGAAAAAAAGAGATCAGACGGCGCCTGCAGTGTTCGGCAGTTTCTCTGCGACGGCAGACCGGGGAAGCGATACTTGCATTTCTTGTTGTAGGAGGGATTTTCTGGGCAGTGATGCTGGAGGTTGCCGGGATTTTTTCAAAAAACAGTTTCTGGAAAAGTCCGCATGTGGCATATCTGGCAGCCAACAGTCTTCTGATGATCGTGACGAGTCTTGCGCTGGCATTTCTGATCGGGGCTGTGGCGGAAAGTGAAAAAATTATTAACATTGTTGTAAATGTGACCGCACTGTCCGTTTCATTTCTCGGAGGGGTATTTACACCGGTGTCGGTGCTGGATGCAGGGATACTGAAGCTGTCAAGACTGCTCCCGGTCTACTGGTATGAGGAGGTCAACAGCCTGCTTGCCAGCTTTCAGACAGTTCCGTCCGAACGGAAAAGTGAAATCTGGCAGGCATTTGGGATCCAGATACTGTTTGCCGCGGCATGTATCAGTGTCGGGATGGCTGTCCTAAAGCTGAAAGAACAGAAAGAAAATTAAGTTGTTTCCTGCTCCAGGTTTTTGTGGGCTGTGGACAGCATTAACTTGATCCGGTTTAACTGATTGACTTCGCTTGCCCCTGGATCGTAGTCGATCGCCACGATGTTTGCAAGCGGATAGCGGTGGCGGAGCTCCTTGATCACACCTTTTCCGACAATATGGTTCGGAAGGCAGGCGAAAGGCTGTGCACAGACGATATTTGTCGTGCCGCCATGGATCAGCTCCAGCATCTCTCCGGTCAGAAACCATCCTTCCCCGGTCTGATTTCCGATGGAGACGATGTCTTTGGATGCATCTGCAAGGTTAGATATTTTGGCCGGGGCATGAAAACGGCTGCTTTTTTCAAAAGCGGCAGAAGCCGGAGCGCGGAACCAGTCTAATGCGTGGATTCCCAGATTTCCTTTTGCTGCGGCAGATTTCTTCATTCCAAGATGGCTTGCCTTGAAATTATTGTTGTAAAAGCAGTAGGCAAAAAAGTCAAGAAGATCAGGAACAACAGCCTCAGCGCCTTCCTGCTCCAAAAGCTCTACAAGGTGATTGTTTGCGGCAGGGAGGAATTTTACAAGAATCTCCCCTACGATTCCGACACGCGGTTTTTTGATATCAAGAATCGGAAGTTCATCAAACGCACGGATGATCTGCGTACAGAGCGATGCAAATGTCCGTCTGGAAGGATAGCCGCCGGATAAAAATGCTTTACATTTCTTCGCCCATTTCTCATGCAGTGCATTTGCAGAACCTGGCACTGCCTCGTATGGTCTGACCCGGTACAGACATTTCATAAATACATCTCCGAGAACAACTGCATAAATTCCTTTCATTGCAAGCGGAAGTGTGATCTGAAATCCCGGATTACTCTCCAGACCGCTCAGATTCAGAGAGATGACCGGAATATCCGGATAGCCGGCTTTTTTCAGCGCCCGGCGGATAAAGCCGATGTAGTTGGAAGCACGGCAGCCGCCGCCGGTCTGTGTAATGATGACAGCCAGCTTGTCTGTGTCATATTTTCCGGATAAGATTGCATCCATGATTTGACCGACAACGATCAGAGAGGGATAGCAGGCATCGTTATTGACATATTTCAGCCCGGTATCAACCGCAGCCCGGTTATCACTTGGAAGAATCTCAAGCTGATAGCCGCAGGAGCGGATCGCAGGCTCTAAAAGCTCAAAGTGGATCGGTGACATCTGCGGACAGAGGATCGTATAATCTTTCCGCATTTCTTTTGTAAACACAGCCTTTTTGATGGAAGAAGGCTGGATGGTCCGCGTTGTATGTAGTTTTTCATGAACCCGGATCGCTGCGAGCAGCGAACGGATACGGATACGGGCAGCGCCGAGGTTGTTGACTTCATCGATTTTCAGAGAAGTGTAGATCTTCCCGGAATTTGTCAGAATATCTGACACGGCATCCGAAGTGACAGCATCGAGTCCACATCCAAAAGAAGTCAGCTGGATCAGATCCAGATTTTCTTTTGTTTTCACATCGTTTGCCGCCGCATACAGGCGGGAATGATACATCCACTGGTCCATGACGATCAGCGGCCGCTCCACTTCATGGAGATGGGAGACGGAGTCTTCTGTCAAAACAGCGATTCCGTAGGAGTTGATCAGTTCGGGGATCCCGTGATTGACTTCCGGATCAATGTGATAAGGGCGCCCGGCAAGGACAATTCCGCGTCTGTGATGTTCATCCATCCATGCCAGTGTCTCCTCCCCTTTTCTGCGGATATCCTGACGGCAGGCGGCAAGCTCCTCCCATGCTTTTCTGACAGCATTTTGGATTTCCTGCTTTGGAATCTGGAATTCTTCTGCAAATTCCTCTGTAAGCCGTCTGGCAAGGATTTCCTCGTTTTTGAAAGAGAGAAATGGATTTTTAAAACGGACGGTCCCATCGGTGATGGCATCCATATTATTTTTGATATTTTCTGCGTAGGATGTGACGATCGGGCAATTGTAGTGATTGTTCGCATCTTTAAATTCTTCCCGCTCATAAGGGATGCAGGGATAGAAGATAAACGGGACACCCTGACGGATCAGCCATTCCACATGACCGTGCGCCAGTTTTGCCGGATAACATTCAGATTCACTAGGGATGGATTCGATTCCAAGCTCATAGATCTTCCGGTTGGACGGCGGGGAAAGCACGACGCGGAACTTCAGTTCGTGGAAAAATGTGAACCAGAACGGATAGTTCTCATACATGTTCAGGACACGTGGAAGGCCGACACTTCCCCTTACTGCCTCATTTTCCGGGAGTGGTTCATATCCGAAGCAGCGTTCGTTTTTGTAGGCGAATAAGTTTGGAATTTCCTGTTTGCTCTTTTCCTTTCCCAGTCCCCGTTCACAGCGGTTTCCGGTAATAAAACTCCTTCCTCCGCTGAATTTGTTGACCGTAAGACGGCAGTTGTTTGTACAGCCACGGCACTTTGTCATTGTTGTGCTGTAAGTCAGCGCTTCGATCTCCTCGATCGGAAGCATGGTCGTTTCCGGATGTTCGGCAAAACGTTCGCGGGCGATCAGCGCAGCGCCGAAAGCGCCCATGATTCCTGCGATATCCGGGCGGACGCATTCGCATCCTGCGATCTTCTCGAAACTTCTCAGCACTGCATCGTTATAAAAAGTTCCGCCCTGCACGACGATATTTTTTCCAAGCGTCGATGCATCAGATACTTTGATGACTTTATACAGTGCATTTTTGATGACGGAGTAGGCAAGTCCTGCAGAGATGTCTGCCACAGATGCTCCTTCTTTCTGTGCCTGCTTGACTTTGGAATTCATAAAGACGGTGCAGCGGGTTCCAAGATCGATTGGATGTTTTGCAAAAAGCGCCTCGTGCGCAAAGTCTTCCACACTGTAATTCAGAGATTTCGCGAAAGTTTCAATAAAAGATCCACAGCCGGAGGAGCATGCTTCATTTAACTGTACGCTGTCCACGGTATGATTTTTGATCTTGATGCATTTCATATCCTG
>CAUWEA010000078.1:0-12788 GCA_963557735.1 uncultured Faecalimonas sp.
ACTTGAACCGACGACCCCTTCATTACGAGTGAAGTGCTCTACCGACTGAGCTATTTCAGCATAATACCATTATTCGATTTATCACATCTGTCTGTAAATCGCTACGAGTTATAGTATAGTAAAGTCTTCCCGGAAAGTCAAGCATTTTTTCTAAAACAAGCAAAAAACAGACAAAAAATCACGCTCTGCCTTCCAACGCCTGCAAAGCTGTGTACTGACACCTTTCGTATGTGCGCCAGTACACACTTTTCCCTCTGCCATATCCTACAACTGCAATATCTTATTTGCATATACTTCCGGCATAGAGTCATGGGAGATCATAAAAATAATCTTTTCTCTTCCATTCTCAATCACGCGCCGTAAGATCATCTCCGCACTCTCTTTGTCGATATTACTTGTCACTTCATCCAGGATCATCACATCCACATCATCATAAAGCGCTCTTGCCAGCGCGATCCGCTGTTTTTCTCCGCCAGACAGATTGGCTCCGTTTTCCTCGATAAAAGAATCCATCGTCTTTTTCTCCAGGATTCCCTGCAGGATCGGTTCCTGCTTTAATTTTTCCTCGGTCTGTGCATCCCACTCTTTGTTGAAAAAGAGATTTTCCCGGAGACTGCCTTTTACGATCGGGACATTCTGGGAGAGATAATTGATTCGCAGGCGCAGCGAGGCATTTGTAATCTCCGAAAGCGGAATTCCGTTCAGCCAGATTCCGTCCGACTTTCGAAACTTCAAAAGCAGCTTTACAAGAGTACTCTTCCCTTTTCCACTCTCTCCCTTGACCCATACAATATCCCCCGGATAGAATTCACCCCGGATCCCGTGAGCCAGTTCTTTTCCCTTGATCTGAAGCGTATCGATATCAATCTTCACCGAAGAAATCTGTGAGATTTCTCTCGTTCCGTCCACTTCTTCTTTCTCATCCATCTGACGGATAAATTCTTTTGACACATTCAGATTCTGTCTGCTCAGATTGGCGTTGGTAATGATTGAGAGATTGCTTGTATAAATCGGGAACAGTACGACCATCAGTACCATCATCAGCGGACTTCCGTCTGCCTCCAGATACTGAAACACCGTCAGCGCCATGATCATCGTCTGTGCAATGCTGTTGACCGAACGAAGCACTTTGGAAGAAGCCTGTGCAAAGACATTGATATCTGCCATACTTCCATAGATCCGCTCAACCGCCGGCTGCACCTGCTTCTCCAGCTGACAGTAGTCACTGCACTGCTTCAGATAATCTGTCTGCCCAAGAAAAGAGACTAACTGTTGGAACCCTTCGGAATTTTCCTTCTGCAACACTTCCGAACGCCTTGCAAGTTCTTTGTTGAGAAGCTTATATCCAAAATAATTCACAAACACCAGAAGCAGCATGATCCCCGCGATCAATAAGTTCTGAAAGAGCGTGATCCCGAGGATCGCCGCAAGGATCAGCAGGCTCGACCAGATCTGAATATAACTTTCCGTCATAAAGGAATACAGATTGTTGACTGCCATCTGGATTCTGCCAAGCAGATTTGTCGGTCCCTCTTCCTGGATCGTATCGTAGTCTAAATGGCAGTACTTGTGCAGATACTTGTTAAAATTTGCGATATTGTACTGTTTGGCAAATCTTTCCCGGAAGATGGTCAGAAACACTTCCAGCACAAGTGATACGACAAGCAGGAGAAACAGATTTACAAGCTTCTGAGTGGAAATCCTCACCCCGGTCTTCGACCAGATATTGATCAGAACCGGGCTGAGCAATGTAATGACTGCGCTGAGCAGCGATAAGAATAACATAAATACAAAAAAATTCCAGTACTGAAATAATTTCTTCATAGACTCCTCCTTTTTTCTACTGGTAATGGTCTGCCTGAATCTGAAACAGTTCCTGATATCGTCCCTTCTTTTTCAGCAGATTCGCATGGCTGTCAAAATCGGCCACAATGCCGTGTTCCAACACAAGGATCTTGTCCGAGAAAACCGATGCGGACATGCGGTGGGATATGTAAATGACCATCCGCTCTCCCGCCATCTTCTGGAACGCGTCATAAAATTCTGCTTCTGCATAGGGATCCATCGCCGCTGTCGGCTCATCTAAGATCAGAAGACTGCTCTCTTTTGCCAGCATACGCGCCAGCGCCAGACGCTGCTGCTCTCCGCCTGAAAGTTCGATCCCGCCTTCCTCATAATCTTTGGAATATATGCTGTCCATGCCCTGCGGCAGCGCCTGGATCCGCTTTTGCAGCCCGGTAAGTCCGGCAAGCGCCCACGCTTTCTCTTCCTCTCCGTTCTGCTTCATTTCCCCACTTAAAATATTTTCTTTCAGCGAAAATGCAAAAAGACGGAAATCCTGGAACAGTGTGGAAATCTGACCGATATAAGATGCATAGTCAAATTCGTCGATCGGAATCTCATTTACAAGTATTTCCCCTGCATCCGGCTGGTACAGACGGCAGATCAGCTTGACGATCGTTGTCTTCCCTGCGCCGTTTAATCCCACGATGGAGATCTTCTCTCCTTTTTTAATCTGAAAGGAAATATTTTTCAGCACCGGGCTTTTGGCATTCGGATAGGAGAATGTCACATTTCGAAAGGTAAGCGAAGTGATCTCTTCTTTCAGTTTCCGCAATGACTCTTTCTTTTTTTCAGATGGCGCTTCTCCGGAAAATTCCAGAAGTTCCACAAACGGTTTCGCGTACTTCAGAAACATGAAAAATCGCAGCATATTTTCCACGCTCTCTGTAATCATATTCAGAAACGTGGTGCTGGCAGACAGATAAAAACTGAAAGAAGAAATACTAAGCTTTTTCTGAATCGCTTTCCAGAAGACCGCCGCATAACAGATTCCCATCGCCGCATATTTTGTCAGCGCTCCGCAGCCTTTGATCCCCAGTTCTTTCCTTCCGTACTTCGCAAACTGCCGTGTCAGCTCATCGGAAAACCTGGAAAATTTATCAACCAGCAGCCGTCCTACCGGATAAAAGCGGAAATCCTTTCCAAATCTGGGATACAGCAGCGTATCCAGATAATAAATATATTTCCGGTCAATCTCCATATTATATTGAAAATGCTCGGTCTCAATCTTCACAAACCGCAGGTAAAGCAGCACATTGATCACTGCCACAGTCAAAAGGAGAAGAAACAGCCCGACATGGAAAGATAGCATTGCCGCCGACAGCGTCACAATGATCACAAGGTTCTGCAAAAACTGAAACCCTCTCCGGAAAATCGCATCGATGCAGTCCTCTTCCTGAATACAGAATTTTGCCCGGTTGACCAGATCTAAAAATGCGGTATCTTCAAGGTACTGGTACGGCACTTGTGAAATCTTGTCAAAAATCAAATGATCTAGCCGCTCTTTGAGCCGTTCTTTCTGCACTTCATAGACCGCATCCACAATTCTCCGGAAAAGAGCGATCACACTTCCTGACACAATGAGCAGCAATAGCCCTGCCGCCGCCTGCTTTCTCCCTCCGCTTTCCAGACACCAGAGAAATCCGGAGACAAACAGGGTCACATACAGCGTCTGTGCCGCATAGACAAGACATTTTGCCGCCACAGCCGCAAATGCTTTCGGATACGCCTTCCAGACAATTTTTATGAAATTTCTAAATGTCTTCATCGGTGACATGGTCATCTGCCCCCCTTCCGGTAATATTTCGCCTGCGTTTCAAACATGGCGTAATACGCTCCTCTGCGCGCCATCAGTTCGTCATGCGTTCCCGTTTCCTGCACTCCGTTTTCGTCAAACAGATAAATCCGGTCACAGAATTTTGTGCTGGACAGCCGGTGGGAAATATAGACAACCGTCTTCTCCTGCACCGACCGGTTAAACAGTTCAAACACTTCCTTCTCCGCCAGTGCATCCAGCGCTGAAGTCGGCTCATCCAGTATGT
This sequence comes from uncultured Faecalimonas sp., assembly GCA_963557735.1. GTDB lineage: Bacteria > Bacillota > Clostridia > Lachnospirales > Lachnospiraceae > Faecalimonas. Next base: position 3,885 of record CAUWEA010000078.1, read on the forward strand.
ATACATCCGCATCCTTATAAAGCGCTCTTGCGATCGCAAGTTTCTGACTCTCTCCACCGGAAAATTCCACTCCGGACTCCTCGATCACTTTCAGAAGCGGCGTGTCATATCCCTTTGGAAGCGCCTCGATCTTTTTCGACAGTCCCATCGCCGTCAGGCAGTCCACAGCCCGCGCACGGTCTGCCTGCGCCTGCTCTGTCCCGGCAACATTTTCCAAAATGGTCCCTGCATAAATATTAACATCCTGATAAACAACCGAAAACTTCTTATAATATTCTTTCCGGTCTATCTGGCTGATGTTGATTCCATTTACATAGATCGCTCCCTCACTGACATCAAACAGCCTCGTCATCAGTTTGATCATCGTACTTTTCCTGGCTCCATTGATCCCCACAAAGGCAATCTTTTCTCCTTCCCGGATTTTCAGGCTGATATGACTTAACACCCGGCGCTCCGTCTTTGGATAGGAAAATCCTACATCCTCATAGACGATTTCCCGGACATTTCCTTCCAGTTTCTTTGCATGCTCCGGCTTTTTCTGATAAGACGGATCATCCAGCAGGGAAAAATAATTGGATGCATACTCGGCATTTCTCACAAATTCTACCCACTGACTTTCCAGCTGATCCAACGCCGTATTAAATGCGACTGTCATTCCGAGAAATAACACCACCTGACTGATGCCGATCCGGGACTGAAAGTAAGCCGCACCGATCAGTAAGAACACTGCCAGATTTCTCAGAAGCACGAACAGTTCCATCTGCAGTCCAAGATTTCGCTCCCGCGCAGAAACCTTTTTGACATTTTGGACGAACTCCTCTGATTTCGCCTCAAAACGCTTCCTAAGCTTCCCGGAAAGCTGAAACATCCGGACATCTTTCCCATAGGAAAAGTCATATCCGATATTGGAAAAATATGCTTTCTGGCGCGACAGCCTTGCGCGCTCCGGCTCATTTTCCCGAATGTAGTTTCCAATCTTATGACTTAACTTTGTCTTGATCAGAAAAATCAAACTACAGATCACAACGAGAAGCGGCTGCAAAAGCACAAGCAACATGCCGCTGACAAATGCTGTGATCGTCCCTTCCGCCATCTTCAGAAAATTCAGATACACTGCGAAAAATCCACTGCCTCCACCCAGCGCATCAATCGCACTCTCACTTTTCACTGCAAATGCCGGATCCTCCAGATGTTCATAGTCAATCTGCTGATACCATCTCTGATACTTCTGCAGCTCTTCCCGGCGCAGGGCAGATAATTCGTTATCCAGTTTTTTGGAAGCTGCCATTCCCAATACCGTCGCAAGGAGCAGTCCTCCAAAAATGATACAGAACATTGCCGGCTCCGGCGTCCGTCTTTCCTCCAGCCACCCGACAAAAATCTGCGGCACCATCGCCAGCAGGATCGGCAGTCCACCGCTGCACAGTACCTGGCATATCATCAGCACATACAGATAGGTGCGCTTCGACTCCCGGATCAGCTTCAGTTCCCGCAGAAGAATTTTATTCTCCTTTGCCAAAACGGTTGCCATACGATCATTCCCCCTTTATCTCTTTCTTTGTAAAATACTTGACTGTCAATTTCTAATTGTGAAACTCTTCACATTATACTACATTTTTTGCAAAAAGTTTATGACGTTTTTGAAATAGATAATCTTATATATTGTCAAACAGCTTCTTGTATATCCAATAAAATATCTTTTCCCTTCAAGTACTCTACAACGCAGCGATACCGGTATTCATATTTCGTTAATTTGTACAAGTTTAAACCTCGAAAAAAGTCAGACAGACATTCTCCCATTCTTTCTTCAAGGTTATTTTCTAATAGTACACAGGCAATGATAATAAGAGACCGCCCTATCTCCTGCCCCCTTCCTGCATGAAGTGCATATTGAATTCTCCTTTTACACAACTGAATCGGCTCCTCTATTTTTCCTATTTCCTGCAAATTTCCACATAGGTTCCCTGACACCAGCTCCCATCTGCGAAAAAAGAACATTTTATTGACTGCTTTTCCCTCATAATTTTCTAAAAGCTTTCTCCAGATTTTAATTCCTTTTCCCGTTTCTCCCATCTCACAATATGATATTGCAATTAAATTCAAAATATTGCTTTCTCTGTCCGTCAAAGAATATTCATAAATATTTTGATGTTCACACTTTAAAGTCATCTGTAAAATTTCATAAAGCTTCTGAATTCCTTCTTCTTTAGAATATTTTCCATCTCTCAACTCTTGCCGAACCTTCTCAGACAGAGAATATTGCTGATTTGAAACAACAGATAAATCTAAATTCTTTTGTATTTCCTGACGATATGCTTTTGCCAGTTCTACTCTGTGTCTATGCTCTGCTGCCGCTATTTTCTTCTCCAATGCCAGCAACTCATATTTTTCTGTCACAAGGTTCATTCCGACCCGCTCTCTGTCCCGCTTCATTTTCTTTAATAACAGCCTCATATTCCTGCTGCTTGGCGCCCGCTTTGCGCTTTCAATCCGCGACAATGTCTCCTGCGTGCAGATATCCTCACACAATCGTTCCTGGGACAGCTTGCTTGCCATGCGGCTGCGGCGGATCACATCATAGTCCAGTTCAAACACCCGGTTCATATAGGAAAACATCGGAAATTTTTCAAAAGCAACACCAAATTCCCGCTCCACAGAGAGTAAGGCTTCCCGCATCTGCTCCAGTTCTGTGACCTGGGCAGATTCCGTTCCATCCTCCTCGTCTTTCAGCAGATCCATATACTGCTTTAAGATTTCCGGTACAAATAAAATCTGTCCGGACTCTCTTAACAGTTCAAATGCCTTTTCTGTCATAACAAGCAGCGTATGTCTTCCCACAGTTCCTTCTTTTCCCGCATAAGTTCCGAAAAGCAGAACCGCATACGGATATACTTTTGCCAGTTCTTCCTCATCGACACATACCCGTTCCACACACTCGGTCAGCTTCCAGAGTTCTTTGCACCCGCGCGCTTCTGCCGTTCCCTGACTGACTTCCCAGCGAAACAGAAGCAGTTTTAGTTCTTCCCCGCTCAGCGCTGTCTGTTCGCCCAGCATAGGATCCAGATCCATTGTCTGGCAGATTGCTTCCTCAAGATATGCCAGTACTTTCTCCTTTTTCTCCCCTTTCCGCCACGCGATCTGCGCCTGCACCTTTACAAGGAACTGCCGGTGCAGTGAAGGATACGCTGCTTTCTGCGAGGCATACTGCGCAATCAGCTGCTCTGCCTCCACGTATCTTCTGTACAAAATTTCCCTCTGGATCTGAAACTGTAATTCATAAAGCCTATAAATTTCTCTGGTGAGCACATATTCCAGACGGTCTGTCGCCCTGCCCAGCCGTTCAAACAGGCGATCCAAAAGAAAATGCCCCGGCTCTCTCTGTCCCCGCTCGATATTTGCCAGTTCTGCAGTCGAACAGATCTTTTTACAGAGCTGCCCCTGCGTATATCCTTTTTCTTCCCGCAATGCCATGATCATTTCTCCGATATGTTCTGCCACGCTGTTTCCTCCTTTAAAACAGGCGGAAATGAAAGATTTTTCTCTCACATTCCCGCCTGCTTACCTGATATTATTTTCTTTTTACACGTTTCTACTGACTTTCTTTTTGCATATGGACATTCATCTGCGGATACGGGATACAGATTCCCTGCTCATCCATCGTCAATTTGATCTCCTCCAGCAGTCTCCATCTGGTCGGCCAGTAGTCATCTGTCTTCACCCAGGACTTAGAACCGATGACCACAGAGCTTTCTGCCAGTTCATCGACATACACGATAATTTCCTCGTCTTTTAAAATACTCTCGTCCTCAAGGAGAAGTGATTCGATCACTTCCTTCGCTTTTCTCAAATCTGATTCATAGGAAATTCCCACTTTAATCTCCAGCCGCCTCTTGTCCTTTGCTGTCACATTGGTCAGACTGTTGTTGGACAGCGCACCGTTTGGAATCACGATCATCCGGTTGTCAACCGTCGATAACTTTGTATAGAAAATCTGGATTTCCTTTACTGTCCCTTCGTTTCCGGTTCCATTTTCAATAATATAATCTCCAACGACAAACGGTTTTAAAAGCAGGATCAGTACTCCTCCTGCAAAGTTTGACAGACTTCCCTGCAGCGCCAGACCGATAGCAACACCTCCGGAAGCAAAGAGCGCCGCAATCGATGTGGTATCGACTCCGAAATTTGCCACAAGACTGAAGATCAGAATGCAGTAAAGCACTGCCTTTAACATCGAATCTACAAACTGCTCTACCCCTTTATCTACATTTGCCCGGTTTAAAGATGCCTTCACCAAACGCTGCACCCACCGGATCAGCTTTCTTCCAATAAAAAAACAGATCAGTGACAGTACCACTTTCAATCCAAAATTAATGATATTCGGAATCTGGGAATTAAGATATTCCATCAGACGGTTTACATCTTTTGCCGCTTCTTCTACATTTTCTGCTGCTGTTTCAATATCCATATACGACCTCCTCTTTTGCTCTGTAAATTTATTTTATCTTCTCCTTCTTATTCCAATACAAGAAATGCCCCAAGGTTTCCTCTCTTCCCCTGAGATGCCCGGTGGGAAAACAGAAGTTCACTGTTACAGCAGGTACAGATATTTGTCACTGCGATCTGCTCTGATGGGATTCCTGCCTCCTGCAATACTATGCGGTTTGCCTCCCAGAGATTTAACTGATATTTCCCATTTTCTTTTGCGTAAAACAAGTTCTCCCAGTATTTCTCATCATAATTTTCCCGGAACTGTGCAATGACATCTTCGCTGACCTCATAGCAGTCCTGACAGATCGACGGTCCGACTGCCGCCACAACATCTTTCGGATCTGTCCCATACAGTTTGGTCATCTTCTCTACCGTTACCTTCCCGATTTTTCCGACTGTCCCTCTCCATCCGGAGTGACTGAGCCCGATCGCCCTTCTCACCGGATCTACAAAGAAAAGCGGCACACAGTCTGCATAAAAAGTAGCAAGACAAAGTCCGGGCTCATTTGTCACAAGTCCGTCCACATCGGTGTACCCATCAGGGCATCCCGTAACACATGCCTTCGGCTGGCAGACTCCGTCTGACAAGGTATACCCATCAGGGCATCCCGTAACACATGCCTTCGGCTGGCAGACTCCGTCTGACAAGGTATACCCATCAGGGCATCCCGTAGTACATGCCTCCGGAAACAAATGTCTGTTTCGGGCATCGTCCTTTGTCGCTTCCCGCACATTTGTCGTATGTGTCTGTGCTGAAAAGACATACTGCTCCGGTGAAATTTCAAGCACCTCTGCCATCCGGCGAAAATTTTCCCGCACAGCTTCCAGATCATCCCCGCGGGAAAAGCTTAAGTTCATCGAGGCGTAAATCCCTTCACTGACTCCTCCAAGCCGTGTGGAAAATGCATGCCGCACACAGTTCGTATGTTCTAAAAGCGGGTAAGACAGATACGTCACGCCCGCTTTTTCTTTGACTTCCAATACGTTTCTTTCGTCTGTTTTCTTCCAATGATTTTTCAACACTCTCTTTTTCCTTTCTCTTCCATCAAGCATCCATGTACGATATATTTCTCTCCTCAAAATGCATCCCGGATCAGACGGATCTCCCGCCCTAAAATACTGACCACATCAAAACGGCAGGGAAGATCTCCTATTCCATGCTCCTGCAAATACGCCGCCGCACATCTGTAGATCGTCTGCTGCTTCTTTGCCCCGACCGCCTCAGATGGCTCGCCTTTTCTCGTATCCGATCGATACTTGACTTCACAGAATACAAGTGTATCTCCATCCCTCGCAATCAAGTCGATTTCCCCGTACCGGCACCGATAATTATAGGAAAGTATCTGAAAGCCACATGCTTCCAGATACTCTGCCGCCAGTTTCTCATAATCACTTCCGGTCTGCCGTTGATTTCCCATAAAAACCGTCCTCTCTTAAATGAAGTTATGGATAAAGCTGCGCCGGTGAATCGGTGTCGGTCCGTATTTTTTCAATGCTGCAATATGCTCTGCTGAGCCATATCCTTTGTTGGATGCAAATCCATAGCCTGGAAGTACTTCCTCATACGCTGTCATCAGCCGGTCTCTTGTCACCTTCGCCACGATGCTCGCCGCCGCGATCGACACGCTCTTGGCATCGCCTTTGATGATCGGCACCTGAACGATATGAGGAGGAATCATCGGGATCGTAACCGCGTCATTAAGCAGAACATCCGGCTCCACAGACAGCTTTCCGACTGCTTCCCGCATCGCCTCATAGGTTGCCTGAAGAATGTTGATCTCATCGATCCTGGCAGGACTTACAATTCCGATCCCGACCGATACTGCCTCCCGCATAATCACCTCATAGAGTTCTTCCCTGCGCTTCTCCGTCAGCTTTTTTGAATCATTGAGATAGAGAATCTGACTGTCTTTCGGAAGAATTACTGCACCTGCCACGACCGGACCTGCAAGCGGCCCTCTGCCGACTTCATCGATTCCGCAGATAAATGCCGCATCCCGGTATTTGTTCTCATAAAGTTTCATTGCTTCCGTGCGGGCAATCTCTGCTACAAGCTTCTCTTCCTGCTTTTTGTATTTTGCGATCAGCGCAGTCACGCCTGCCCGCGGATCATCTGCATACTGCTCATACAGCAGCTTTCTTCCACCGTCATCTGCCTGGGAAAATTCCTGCTGGATCTCTCGAATACTTTTACTCATGCTTAATCACTCCAAACTCTGAAAGCGGCCAGATCCGCACCCATGCTCTTCCTACAAGATCCTCACGTTTTAGCACACCGACTCTGGAATCTCTGCTGTCCATGCTGTGATTCCGGTTATCCCCAAGTACAAAATACTCGTCTTCCCCAAGAGTCAGCGGCGCTTCTGCGATGCCCGCATCCTGCATGACTTCTGTTCCATAGTCCTCCCCGAGCGCTTCTCCGTCAATATATACTTCTCCGTTGATGATCTGTACGGTTTCCCCCGGCATTCCGATGATCCGTTTGATATAATATGTGTTTTCCTGATACTGATATGGGAAAACAATGATATCATACCGCTCCGGATCCCGGAAACGGTATGAAATCTTGTCTACAATCAGGTTATCTCCATCACTCAGCGTTGTCTCCATCGAAGATCCGGTGACGCGCGTACGCTGTCCGACAAACGTGATCACAAGACAAGTCAGTCCGAAGATGATCAGGATATAGATCACCCAGCCAAGCAGTTCCCGGAAAATATTTTTTTCTCCTAAATATTTTTCTTCATCACTTTTCATTTTACCGCCTTCTTTCCCCGATATTTATTTACACCCATCCGGGCATCCCACAGCCTGCGGCGGGCAGACTCCGTCTGATAAGGTATACTCTTCCGGAAATTCCAGCGTGATCCTTCCAAGCTTTCCGCTTCGGAAATCATCGATCAGCAGGATCGCCGCCTTGTTTGTGTCAAGTTCGTTTCCTTTTACAAGACAGTGTCTGCTCTCTGCGATCCTTCTCAGACATTCATAGGAATCTTCACTGATCTCAATGCTGTACTTTTCTTCCAGAACACCCGGGTATTTTTCTGTCAAAAAGGAGATCATCTCCATCGCAAGTTCTTCTGTATTTAAAATCTCATCCTTGATCGATCCGATAAATGCAAGCCGGAGCCCCACCGTCTGATCTTCAAATTTTGGCCAGAGAATTCCCGGTGTATCGAGAAGTTCTACATTTTTATTGAGCCGGATCCACTGTTTTCCCTTTGTGACTCCCGGCTTGTTCCCGGTCTTCGCACATGCTTTTCCTGCAAGGGCGTTGATAAATGTCGACTTTCCGACATTCGGGATCCCGACAACCATCGCCCGGACCGGACGGTTTAAAATTCCGCGTTTTCTGTCACGCTCAATCTTTTCCTTACATGCCTCCTGGATCACACCCTGGATCGACTTGATCCCGCCTCCTCTTTTGGAATTTACTTTGACGACCGAAAATCCTTTTTCCTTAAAGTATTCTGCCCAGGCATCATTCTGTTTTTCTTCTGCAAGATCCGATTTATTTAAAAGGATCAGTCTCGCCTTGTTCTTCCCGAGTTCATCAATGTCCGGGTTCCGGCTGCTCACCGGAATCCTCGCATCGACCAGTTCGATCACAAGATCGATCAGTTTTATATTTTCCTGCATCATACGCTTTGCTTTTGTCATATGACCTGGATACCATTGAAAATGCATATCTTTTACCTCTGTCTTTCTATCAGTCTTTTATCCGTCCAAAATGCTGTGCCGGAAGCATGACAAACCATGCTTTTCCTTCAATCTCAGAGCGCTTTACTGTCCCGATATCCGCCTCTCTGCTGTCTTCGCTCGCCGCACGGTTATCTCCGAGCACAAAATACTCGTCGCCTCCCAGCGCCAGCTCTTCTTCTGCAATGCCGGCTTCTTTGATCTCTGTTGTGCGGAAGTCTTCTTTTAACTTCTCACCGTTGATATAGACAGCATTGTCCTTCAGCTGGATCGTCTCTCCCGGAAGTCCTACAATGCGCTTGATCGAAGCATGGGCATTCTCATTCCCATTTGGCCGGAACACGATAATATCATTCCGCTTCGGTGTACTTGTGTCATAGATCAGCCGGTTGACAAGTACGATATCTCCATTGTGCAGAACCGGATTCATCGAATCACCGATGTTGCTGACCCGCTGTCCCCAGTACCATACAAGCACAAAAGCGATGATACATACGATCACAATCTGCATGCCCCACACCAGTCCGCTGCGGATCTTCTTTATGTACTCTCTCTTCCTGCTTCTTCTGACTCTGTGTCTTTTCATTCAAACCTCTGTCTTTTCTGATGATAGAATAAAAGGGACAACATACATTCCGTACTTTGTCCCTTCCTCTTGTTACTATTTTACTAATTCTTTTACTTTTGCTTTCTTACCAACGCGGTTTCTTAAGTAGT
>CAUWEA010000079.1:0-12050 GCA_963557735.1 uncultured Faecalimonas sp.
GGTATCTTTTTTTATACGCTGTTAATAAGTGTTAAAGTAATATAAAGAATACCGAGATCGAAGGATAAAATCGGACAACTTTTTTCAGGAGAGAACTTATGGACGTGAAACGAAAAAAACTACACTTTTCTTCCCCGCAGATGATCATTTTGGGCTTTATTTTTGTGAATCTGACGGGGTGCCTTTTGCTGATGCTGCCATCGTCCACGGTGGACCGGGTATGGACCTCTTTTTCGGACGCGCTGTTCACATCGACATCGGCGATCTGTGTGACCGGGCTGATCATACATGATACGGCAAGCTACTGGTCGATGCAGGGACAGTTTATCATTATGATGCTGATCCAGATCGGAGGCATGGGGGTGATTACGGCAGCTTCTGCCATCGCGATCCTTTCAGGAAGGAAGATCGGGCTGATGCAGCGGAGTACGATGCAGGAATCCATCTCTGCGACGCAGGTCGGGGGGATCGTGAGGCTGACCGGATTTATCCTGCGCGCGATGCTGGCGATCGAACTGCTTGGAGCAATCTGTATGGCGCCGGTATTCTGCCAGGAATTTGGATGGAAAAAGGGCGTATGGTATGCGGTGTTCCATTCTGTATCTGCATTTTGCAATGCTGGATTTGACTTGATGGGTGTAAGAGAGCCGTTCTCATCGCTGACTGGATTTAGCGGAAATATCACGATCAACCTGGCGATCATGGCATTGATCGTCATCGGTGGGATCGGATTTCTGACATGGGATGACATCTGGCATCACCGGCTCCATTTTCATAAATACCGTCTGCAGAGCAAGATTATTTTGACGGTGACGGCGCTTTTAATCTTACTTCCGGGACTTTATTTCTATTTTTATGAGTTCGGAAGACCAGAGTGGAGCGGTCTGGGCGGAAAAGAGCGGGTGCTTGCATCTGCATTCCAGTCTGTGACACCGAGGACGGCAGGATTTAATACGGTGGATCTTAATAATCTAAGTGAGCCAAGTCAGCTGATCATGATTCTTCTGATGCTGATCGGAGGTTCTCCGGGATCAACGGCAGGAGGATTTAAGACGACGACGCTTGCGGTGCTTTTGCTTACTTCGCTTGCAGTCTTTTTCAGAAAGGAAGATGTACAGTGCTTCGGGCGGAGGATTCCGTCAGAGGCAGTGAAAAATGCAGCGACGATCTTGTTCCTTTATGTCTCTTTATTCCTTTTGGGAGGGATCATGATCAGCTGCGTCGACCAGGTTCCTCTGATGGGCGCATTATTTGAGACGTCATCGGCGATCGGAACTGTCGGGCTGTCGCTTGGACTGACACCGCAGCTGAGTCTGTTTTCCCATATGCTGTTGATTCTTCTGATGTTTTGGGGAAGAGTCGGGGGACTGACACTGATCTTTGCGGTTGTGTCCGGACACCGTTTTACAAAATCAAAATTACCACAGGAAAAAATAACGATAGGTTAGGAGAAAAGATATGAAATCAGTATTATTAATCGGATTAGGACGTTTTGGGAGACATGTTGCCAGAAAGCTAAATGATATGAACCATCAGGTGCTGGCAGTTGACAAAAATGAAAAGCGGGTGGAGGAGGCGCTTCCATACCTGACAAGCGCACAGATCGGGGACAGTACCGAAGAAGCATTTATCCGGTCGCTCGGCGTAAGAAATTTTGATGTCTGCATTGTCGCGATCGGGGATGCATTCCAGAGCTCTCTGGAGACAACAAGCCTGCTGAAAGAACTGGGAGCGAGAAAAGTTGTCGCGCGTGCGGCAAGAGATGTGCATGCAAAATTCCTTTTAAGAAACGGAGCGGATCATGTTGTGTATCCGGAGAAACAGCTTGCGGCATGGACTGCGATCCGGTATACATCGGACCATATTTTTGACTATATTGAACTGACGCCGGACTATTCGATCTATGAGACAGAGACACCGAACGCATGGGTAGGAAAGACGATCCATCAGCTTGATATCCGCAGGAAATACAACGTGACGATTCTTGCGGTGAAAAAGGATGAGCAGATCAATCCGGAAATCCATTCTGATTATTGCTTTAAAGCGGATGAGACGCTCCTTGTTCTTGGAAAAAACAAGAATGTTCAGAAATGTTTTCATATTTAGACAAGAGTCAGAGGTGATCGTATATGCAGACGATATTGCTGCTTACAGTTTTTGTATCAGTTGGGATCATAGGATTTTGGTGCATGAAGAAAATTGATTCCTTTTTTGAGAAGGATCCGGAAAAGTATCCGCAGGAATGGGAGAAGAAAGATCTGCCGGAAAAAGAAAACGGGCAGGAAGCGACAGAAGAAAAAGTGAAGCGGATGGCAGGCAACATTTCCCTCTACCATGAGAAGAAGGTGAGGCAGGAGCAGGGGTATTCTGCCATCGCTGACTGGATCAAGACGATTGGTGTGGCAGTGGTAACTACTTTGCTGAGTCTTTTGTTTGAACGGTTTGGCATCCGGCAGTCGAACATCGTCACCGTCTATATTCTCGGGGTGCTTGTCACGGCGGCAGTCACAACCAGCAGGATCTACAGTCTGAGCCTTTCTCTGTTCAGTGTTTTGATTTTTAACTTTTTGTTCACTGCTCCGAAATATACGTTGAAAGCGTATGACACCGGCTACTTTATTACATTTGGGATCATGTTTTTATCGGCGCTGATCACAAGCTCTCTGACGGTGAAACTGAAGAGCAACGCAAAGGAGGCGGCGCAGATCGCTTTCCGCACACAGATCTTGTTTGACATGAACCAGCTGCTGCAGCAGGAGCGGGAGAAGAAGGATATTCTTGTAGTGACGGCAATGCAGCTGATCAAACTTCTGGACCGGGATATTGTTATTTATGAAGTGGAAAAATCTACGCTTCTGGATCCACATATTTACTATTGCAAGGAACATGAACCAAGAGAGGATTATACAACAAAAGAGGAGCGCAAGGTCTGCCTGTGGGTAATGAAAAATAATCGCCATGCAGGTGCGACCACGAAGATGTTTCCAGAGGCAAAATGTCTGTATCTGGCAGTCCGCGTCAACAATGTAGTCTATGGCGTGATCGGAATCGCGCTCGGGAAACATCCGATGGACCAGTTTGAGAAGAGTATCGTACTTTCTATCCTCGGGGAATGTGCACTTGCGCTGGAAAATGAACAGAGCATCCGGGAGAAGGAAGAGGCAGCTGTGATGGCGCAGAATGAACAGCTGAGGGCAAATCTTCTCCGTGCCATCTCCCATGATCTTCGCACACCGCTTACGGTGATCTCTGGAAATGCAAGCAATCTTCTGTTTAATGAGGACAGCTTTGACAAGGAGACGAAGCTTCGTCTGTACGGAGATATCTATGATGACTCGATGTGGCTGATCAATCTTGTGGAGAATCTTCTGTCTGTGACAAGAATTGAAGACGGCAGGCTGAATCTTAAGATGTCCGCGGAGCTGGTCGATGAAGTGACGGCGGAGTCTGTGCGCCATCTTCCGAGAAAAAGTGCGGAGTATGAGATCTGCCTGAAGAAAAATGACGAATTTCTCATGGCGAAGATGGATGTGCAGCTGATCCTCCAGGTGCTCATCAATCTGATCGACAATGCATTAAAGTATACTCCGCCTGGATCTGTCATAGAAGTTTCTTCCCGGAAACAGGGAGGGATGGTCGAAGTGTCTGTCAGTGACAATGGACCAGGGATCAGCGACGAGGCGAAGGAGCATATTTTTGAGATGTTTTATACCGGGGCACATAAGATTGTGGACAGCCGGCGCAGCCTCGGACTTGGGCTGTCGCTCTGTCGTTCGATCATAGAGGCGCACGGAGGTACGATTCGGGTTGAGGACAATTTGCCTCACGGATGCATTTTCACATTTACACTGCCTGCAGAGGAGGTACATTTAAATGAATAAATTATTAATCTTAGTCGTCGAGGACGATACATCAGTACGAAACCTGATCACAACTACATTGAAGGCACACGGCTACCGCTATCAGACTGCGGCAAATGGCCAGACTGCGATTCTGGAGGCGTCCTCCCATAATCCGGATATTGTGCTTCTGGATCTGGGGCTGCCGGATATGGACGGGGTGGAGATCATCAAAAAGATCCGGTCCTGGTCCAATATGCCGATCATCGTGATCAGCGCCAGAAGCGAGGATAATGATAAGATCATCGCGCTGGATGCGGGGGCGGATGATTATCTGACGAAGCCGTTTTCAGTGGAAGAACTGCTTGCAAGGCTCAGAGTCACACAGCGAAGACTTGCGATCATGCAGGGAGGCGCGCAGGAGGAAAAGTCAACGTTCACAGACGGAAAGCTGATGATCGATTACAGCGCAGGCTGTGCCTATATGGATGGGAAAGAACTGCATCTGACACCGATCGAGTACAGATTGCTGTGTCTCCTCTCCAAGCATGTGGGAAAGGTGCTTACACATACTTATATCACGCAGGAAATCTGGGGACGGAGCTGGGAGAATGATGTGGCATCTCTGCGTGTATATATGGCGACACTGCGCAAAAAGATCGAGAGTGAACCGGATATGCCGCAGTATATCCAGACACATATCGGTGTGGGGTACCGGATGCTGCGGGTGGAATAAAGAAAAAGCGGTTTCCAAAATTCTTCTGTATGTTGTCTTGAGAAAAATGAGTACAAAAGATATAATAGGAACGATGACATAGATGAGGAGAATTGCAGATGAATATAATCAATATAGAACATATCAGTAAAGTGTTTGGTGAAAAAACGGTATTTGACGATATTTCCTGCGGGATCCACGAGGGAGATAAGATCGGGATCATCGGGATCAATGGAACCGGCAAGACGACACTTTTAAAAATGATCGCAGGACTGGAAGAGCCGGATCAGGGGCAGGTGATCTTTCAAAATGGTCTCAGGATCACATATCTTCCGCAGTCACCGGAATTTCCGAAGGAGGCGACCGTATTGTCCTATGTGGCAGAGGGTGCAGGCGGAATGGACTGGGGAAAGGAAAGCGAAGCCAGAAATGTACTGAACCGTCTTGGGATCACTGCGCATGATGAGAAGATCGAACATTTATCGGGAGGTCAGAAAAAGCGTGTGGCGCTTGCGCGGACACTTGTCAATCCGGCGGATGTACTGATCCTGGATGAGCCGACCAACCACATTGACAATGAGATGGCTGTGTGGCTGGAGAATTATCTGAACCAGTGGAAGGGTGCGATCATCATGGTCACACATGACCGCTATTTCCTCGACCGGGTGACAAATAAGATCCTTGAGATCGATCATGGAAAGCTGTATGCATATACTGCAAACTACTCACAGTTTCTGGAACTGAAAGCACAGCGGGAGGAGATGGAACTTGCCTCAGAGCGGAAACGTCAGAGTGTGCTTCGGATGGAACTGGAGTGGGCAAAGAGAGGATGCCGTGCGCGTACGACAAAGCAGTGGGCGAGACTGGAACGGCTGGAGGCGCTGAAAAACGGGAAAGCGCCGGTCAGAGATGCGGAGATAGAGATCGACTCTGTCGAAACACGCATGGGCAGGAAGACGATTGAGCTGCATCATATCTGTAAGAGTTACGGTGTGAAAAAGCTGATCGATGATTTTGACTATATCGTGCTGAAGAATCAGAGACTTGGGATCATCGGTCCAAATGGCTGTGGAAAATCCACATTGATGAAGATCGTTACTGGAAAGGAAGCGCCGGATCAGGGAGAAGTGGAGATCGGCGATACAATCCGGATCGGATATTTTGCGCAGGAAGTCACAGAGATGGATGCAGGTCAGCGTGTGATCGATTATATCAAAGATGTGGCGGAGTATGTCCCGACAAAAGACGGAAGGATCACGGCGTCACAGATGCTGGAGCGGTTTTTATTTACACCGGCAATGCAGTATACGCCGATTGGAAAGCTGTCAGGCGGCGAGAAAAGGAGACTGTATCTTCTGAAAGTACTGATGGAGGCGCCGAATGTGCTGATCCTCGACGAGCCTACCAACGATCTGGATATCCCGACACTGACGATCCTTGAGGATTATCTGGATTCCTTCCAGGGAATTGTGATCACAGTGTCACATGACCGGTATTTTCTTGACAATATTGTGGACCGTATCTTCGCGTTTGAGGAAAACGGGAAGCTGGTACAGTACGAGGGCGGCTATACCGATTATCTCGAGGCAAGGGAGAGAAATGGCAAAACTGCTGTCAGGGAGAGCGGAGAGACCGAGAAGAAAAAGGTGGATCGAAAGAGCTGGAAAAAAGATGCGCCGGAGAAATTGAAATTTACTTATAAAGAGCAGAAGGAATACGAGACCATCGATGAGGATATTGCTGTTTTGGAACAGAAGATCGAAGAATTCGATGAACAGATGATGAAGTATGCCACAAATTCTGCAAAGCTTTCTGAGATCGCAGAACAAAAGGAAGCTGCGGAAACGGCGCTGGATGAGAAGATGGAGCGCTGGGTCTATCTAAATGATCTCGCAGAGCGCATCGAGAAGCAGAAAAGTCTTGCATTACTCTAAAAGTATGCTAAAATGAAATTTGGAAAAGAACAAAGGGGAGCTTGCGAAAAGCAGGCTGAGAGTAAGCTGTATGCTTAGACCCATAACCTGATTTGGATAATGCCAACGTAGGAAAATACCCGGTAGAAGTTTATGCTGTGATAGTACCCGCGCGGATTATCACAGCTTTTTTAGTACATAGAGAATTGTGTCTTATGTGATAAAAAATGCTGAGCGGGGATCAGACAGCGGAGGGCGGTAAGAATATTGCCGCCAATGACCGGGAACAGAAGAAGCGGCAGACTGGGGGCACCACTTTTTGCCGCTATATAAAATTAATGCAAAAGGAGATCAAAATGAGAACAGCATTAACAATCGCCGGAAGTGATTCCAGCGGAGGCGCCGGCATTCAGGCAGATATCAAGACTATGATGGCCCATCACGTGTACGCGATGAGCGCCATCACCGCATTGACTGCACAAAATACGACCGGCGTAATAGATATTATGGAAGTAACTCCTGAATTTCTGGAGAAGGAACTGCAGTGTATTTTTACTGATATTTATCCGGATGCAGTGAAAATAGGTATGGTATCATCGGCAGAACTGATGGAAGTCATCGCCCGGAATCTGAAGAAATACAATGCGAAAAAGATTGTTGTCGATCCGGTGATGGTGGCGACAAGCGGCGCAAAACTGATGGAGGAAAAGGCGGTTGAGCAGTTGAAGCATACGCTGCTTCCGATCGCAGATCTTCTGACACCGAATATCCCCGAGGCAGAGGCGCTTGCGGGGATGGAGATCGTCACAGAGGAAGATATGATCACAGCTGCGCGAAACATCAGCGAGACTTATGGATGTGCCGTTCTGTGTAAGGGCGGACATCAGAAAAACGATGCCAATGACCTGTTATATCAAGACGGGACATTTTGCTGGTTCCGCGGAAGACGGATTGAAAATCCAAACACACATGGAACCGGATGCACACTCTCAAGCGCGATTGCTTCCAACCTTGCAAAAGGGTTTTCGATGGAAGAAAGCGTAGAGCAGGCAAAGCGTTATCTTTCTGGAGCGCTGGAACAGATGCTTGACCTCGGGAAAGGAAGCGGACCGATGGATCATGCATTTTCTGTCCGGGGTGTATATTAGGAGAGAAGAAATGTCCCATCAGGGCAGTATTGGAAAATCAGGTGTGTTCCCCAAAAAAGAAAGGAATCACATCATGAAGAAACAAAGAATGAATACGAACCGGATGGTAATGCTCTCGATGTTCGTGGCAGTGGGAGTTGTGATCTCACCGATCCTGCGCGTGGAGGGAATGTGTCCGACGGCACATCTTGTCAATATCGTGTGCGCAGTATTTTTAGGACCATGGTATGCGCTGCTGTGTGCCACGATGATCGGAGTGATCCGGATGATGTTCATGGGAATCCCGCCGCTTGCGCTGACCGGGGCGGTGTTTGGCGCATTTTTATCCGGTGTGTTCTACCGGGCATCTCACGGAAAGATTTTCTGTGCCGTGCTCGGGGAGATTTTTGGTACCGGGATCATCGGGTCGGTCGTGTCCTATCCGGTCATGGCGTTTCTGATGGGAAGAGACGGGCTGACTGCCTTTTTCTACACGCCGATGTTCCTCGGTGCGACCTGCATGGGAGGAGCGGTGGCATGGCTTTTGTTAAAACAGCTTAGCAGAGCCGGTGTGCTTGCAAAAATTCAATGGAGTCTTGGAGCGAAAGTATATGACAAAGGAAGAAATCAGAAAAACAGCAGCGAAGATCGCGGCTCTGGGGATGCAGATCAGGCAGCATAAGCCGCTTGTCCACTGCATCACAAATCCGATCGCGATCCATGACAGCGCCAATATCATACTGGCAGCGGGCGGCCGTCCGGTCATGGCAGAGCATCCTGAGGAAGTAGAAGAGATTGTAAAGACAGCACAGGCGCTTGTACTCAATCTTGGGAATATTACTGACGTGAGAATGCGTTCTATGAAAAAAGCATTTCAGGAAGCGCTGAGACAGCAGATTCCCACTGTGTTAGATCTTGTGGGAATCCAGTGCAGCAGTCTGCGGTTTCAGTACGCCGGAGAACTGCTGGCGATCGGGTCTCCGACTGTCTTAAAAGGAAATATTTCAGAGATGCGGAAGCTGGCAGGGCTTTCCACAGAAGGAACCGGGGTAGATGCAGGGGAGAACGACCGCTTTTCAGAGAAAAATGAGGATCAGCTTTTGGCAGCATTTTGCCGGCTTTCAGAGAACTGTCAGTCAGTCCTTCTTGTGACCGGGCAGGAGGATCTGATCATAGCGGGATCACATTGCTATTGTCTGAAAAACGGGGATGCCATGCTTGGAACAATTACAGGTACCGGCTGTATGCTCGGTGCACTGTGCGGCGCTTATCTTGCAGGACAGCCGTGCCATGCAGAAGAGTCTGTGCTGGCAGCGGCAGCCGTCATGGGGATCGCAGGCGAGTCAGGCGCAGAAAACAGCAGAGGTCCGGGAAGTTTTCAGACTGCATTTTTTGATGAATTGTATCATCTGCAGGAAGCGGTGATCGCGGAAAGACTGTGTCTGCGGGAGAAAGTGAGAACGAAAAAAGAAGCACTTTTTGTCAGGAAATTTGCAGATCAGACGGAAATGTAATTCAGAAAACATAAAAGAAAAACAGAAGAGGTGGACAGATGAATACAGAAAATCAGACAGACCTTACTTTATATCTGGTGACAGACAGCACGTATCATACGACAGCATCGCTGCTTGAGACAGTGGAGGAAGCATGCAAAGGCGGAGTGACACTGGTGCAGCTTCGGGAAAAAGAAACCGGCGGCAGAGAGTATCTTGAGAAAGCGCTTCTTGTAAAGCAGATTACAGACCGTTATGGAATCCCGCTGATCATTGATGACCGTGTAGATGTGGCAATCGCATGCGATGCGGCAGGCGTTCATGTCGGGGCAAGTGATCTTCCGGTAGCTGTGGCAAGAAAACTGCTTGGTCCGGATAAAATCGTAGGGGCAACCGCAAAGACTGTGGATACTGCAATAAAAGCATGGGAGGAAGGCGCAGACTATCTCGGAGTCGGAGCGATTTATCCGACAACGACAAAGGTCGTGACGATCCTTACAAAGCCGGAGACATTAAAGGCAATCTGCGAGGCAGTGCCGATCCCGGTTGTGGCGATCGGAGGACTAAATGCCGGCAACATGGATATTTTAGAGGGATGCAGGATGGACGGTGTCGCAGTCGTATCTGCGATCATGAAAGCAGAAGATCCAAAGAAAGCGGCAGAAGAACTGAAAGAAACGATCCAGAGAATGAAAAAGAATAAGGAAGACTGATTGCCGCAGGTAGAGAAACCCTTTTTAAATTCTTAAGAAAAGCAGTGCAGAATCTTAAAAAATAGATCCGGCACTGTTTTTTTCTTCTGACTTTTGCTATAATGCTGATACATTCAAAAGGAATGGAAAAGATAATATCATAGGAGGTATGCCCATGAAGAAAAAAAGCAGAATGATAGGAGTACTTCTTGCATCGGTGTTTCTATTGGCTGCCGGCTGCGGGAAGAAAGAAGATACAAAGGAACATACAACGGAGAAAAAAGAGGAAACACCGACCGTGGAAGGAATCTATCTCACTTATGGGGAAGAGCAGGAATACTATATTTTTGCAGATGTGAAAAATAACACACTGTTTGATGCAGAGATTCCGGAAGAACATTTATTTGATAAAAATGGCGAAAAGCTTTCCAGAGAAGACCTGAAAGCGGGAGACAAGGTGGAGCTCTATGGGAACGGAGCAGTCGCGCAGAGTCTGCCGCCACAGTATGCAGGTGTGACAAAGATGGTACGGACAGAAATAGGGGATAAGAAGACAGCGGAAAGCTATCAGCCGCTAATCGACGAATTCTATCAGGCACCGGATCCTTCGGAAATTCCGATGCTCAGTATTGAAAACTATCAGAAACTTGCAGTGGTATCGACCAGTATCGAACCAATTTTCCACGAATGGAGTTATACCGGGGAGGATGGGACAAAGGAAACTAAGAAGACAGAAGAAGTGACGGTGATGCAGCAGTATCAGGCCGGAGCGCTTCCAGAGATTCTGTGTGATGCCGGAGACCGGAGTCTGAAGCTCCTATTTTCCAGAAGACCGGATCAGGTTACAGTGAAGAGGTGGAATATGGAGACTGCATCGCAGGAAGAGGCAGAATTTACAGAAGATACAGTCCTGCTGGATGGAAGTGAAGCAAAGATCAAAGAGGCAGAACTCAATTCCGTGTACGAAGTAGAAGCCGTGTGGGAAAACGGCACTGTGAGATATGGATTCACTGTTTCCGGGGCAAAAGCAGAATAAAGGGATCTGTGGATAAGGGGGCAAAAGCTCCGGTGATGGATCAAAGGTATCAGAAAGATGGAGAGGAGGATGTTGTATGGGATGTCTTGGAAATGTAATCTGGTTTCTCTGTGGAGGCGTGATCTCAGGGCTTAGCTGGCTTCTGGCAGGGTGCCTCTGGTGTATCACGGTTATTGGAATTCCGGTGGGCCTGCAGTGCTTTAAGTTTGCAGCGCTGTCATTTTTCCCGTTCGGAAAGGAGATCACCTATGGAGGAGGCGCAGGTTCGCTTCTGTTAAATATCATATGGCTGCTTGTCTCAGGACTTCCGCTTGCGATCGAGTCGGCGCTGATGGGTTGTCTGCTGTGCATTACGATCATCGGAATCCCGTTTGGCCTGCAGCATTTTAAAATTGCCAGACTGGCGCTGATGCCGTTTGGAAGCAGTGTGCATGACAGTGCCTTTTAATGTGGCGGCAAACGCCTTAGGTATGTGATTGCATTGCAGCATGATATAAAGTGAAAAATGGATGCAGATCTGTAATTGGCAGGTCTGCATCCATTTTTAATTGATTTCTTATTCTTCATCGTCAAGCTCAGCTGCGAGCACTCCGGCAAATGAAGCTGTGACAACTGCAGCGATCACAGCTGCGAGAATAGAAATACCAATGATAGCTACTAACATAATAGATACCTTCTTTCAGCTTTCATTTGAACTTTATTATAACATAGAAATCTGCTGGTGTGCAATAAAGAATTGGGATCCTGAAAAAACAAGACCGGCATCTGGGTAAGAGAAAGAAATGATTCTTTAAAATGGACAAAAGTATGTGAAGCACGGACGATTCTATGAAGAAAGTTGTGCAAAATTATTATATTATTTGATTAACGGATAAATAAATGAACGAATTGCACAAAAACATAGCAGAAGGAGGAAATAAGTTATGAAGCAAAAAAAGGTAATTGCGCTGCTTGCAGTGGCAGCAATGACAGTCGGATTATTCAGTGGATGCGGTTCTGGCTCAGGAGAGGAAAAGAAATCAGGAGGAAAGGAAAAGATCACGCTTTGGATGCCGACTTTTGCCGCGACAGATGCAGAAGTGACTGACGAGGAATTCTGGGGAGAAAAAATGGAAGCATTCGGTAAAGAGAATGACTGTGAGGTAAAGGTGGAGATCATTCCATGGGATAATTATGAGGAGAAATATCTGACGGGAACTACTTCAGATGATGGACCTGATGTTGGTTATATGTAT
>CAUWEA010000080.1:0-11980 GCA_963557735.1 uncultured Faecalimonas sp.
GAAGACCGAATATCTAAAGGATTTTAACGTCTCCTTATAAATCGTAAGCACATTGCAGGTGATCAACAGTGTTGCAGCCGCTATGATTCCCAGATATGCCCTGACTTCCTCGTTTTTCCAGACAGATTTCACATCCCTTATCAAAAGAAGAAAATACATATTGAAATTAATTCCAAACAAGATCATAAAAACAGTGATCACACCGTCAATGTAAGCACTGTTATAATAAGCCACACTGCTGTTATGATTTGCGAATCCTCCAGTACCCGCAGTGCTGAAGGAGTGGATAATGCTGTCATACAGATCCATTCCACCTGCCAGAAGAAAAATGATCTCCGCGACAGTCAGCGCCAGATACATTGCATATAAAAGCTTTGCCGTCTCGCGCGCTTTCGGAACAAGTTTGTCCGCCTCCGGTCCCGGCACTTCGGCCCGCATCAGATGCATAGAACCCTTATCATCCAGAGAAGTCACTACCATAACAAACACAAGCACACCCATTCCGCCAATCCAGTGTGTCAGACACCTCCAGAAATTCATACCGTAGGAGAGCGCTTCTATATCCGTAAGAATCGTAGATCCGGTCGTCGTAAATCCGGATACCGTCTCAAATAAAGCATCGATATACGACGGAATTTCTCTTGACAAATAAAATGGAAGCGCTCCGAATACCGACCACAAGATCCATGCTGCCGCGACGATCACAAGTCCGTCCTTCCCATAGATTCTTCCATTCTCCGGCTTTTTCCTGCCAAAGAGGAGGAAAAAGACACACAGCACAGCACTCGTGATCCCAAATGCCGCCATGTCTGAAGTTTCCCCGTAAATCAGAGATACTGCTGCCGGGATGCAAAGTACAAGCGCTTCCACCCCCAGCATTTTTCCTAATACATAAGCTGTCATTTTATAATTCATTTTTCTTCCACCACTACACTAAAATATCATGAAAATCCTGCACTTTGCATTTCAATGTAATTACGATCACGCTATCCCCGATCTGAAGACAATCCTCTCCTCCGGGAATAATGATTTTTCGATTTCTTACAATACATGCGATCAGCACATCTTTTTTCGTTTCCAGGCTCTTCAGTGGTACCCCCACATAGGAAGTCTGTTTTTTTATAATAAATTCCAGCGCCTCGACACGGTCATCTACCAGATGGTACATTGCCTCAATATTTGCACTGCGGATAGAATTCTGCCGCGCACGCACATAGCTTAAAATCGCATCGGCTGTCGCAGACTTCGTCGATACAATGCTGTTGATCCCAAATCCTGCCACCATCTCTGCCCGGGAATCTTCGTTGACTTTCGCCACGATCTTGGGAACTCCCTGCTTCTTTGCAAACAGCGCCATGATAATATTCTCTTCATCCATTCCCGTAAGTGCAATAAAGGCATCTGCATCGCCAATTCCCTCTTCGATCAGCAGTTCATTATCAGAGCCATCCCCATGAATAATAGTAGCTTCCGGAAGCGCTTCGCACAATCCTTCACTCTTTGCCAGATCTTTCTCTATGATCTTCACCTGCATTCCGAGCTTCGTCAACTGTTTTGCGAGATAGAATCCAACTCTTCCTCCTCCGCAGATCAATACCTTTTTAATTTTATTTTTACGATTTCCAATCTTTTTAAAGAAAATTTCCATCTCCCGGTGGGATGCCGCTATGTGAAGCCGGTCCCCTGGCTGCAGAATAAATTCTCCGTCCGGAATATAAACCTGCGTCCCTCTCTGTACTGCACAGATCAGCACTTTGATCTTATACTTCTTATAGAATTCTGCAAGCGATATTCCCGTGATCGGACTTTCCTGCGGAAGAGGAAATTCTACCAGTTCCACCCTTCCTTTCGCAAATGTCTCTACCTTACTCGCAACCGGAAAGATCAGTACTCTGGAAATCTCATTTGCAACTGTCAGTTCAGGATTTACCGCCATACTCAAATGCAGGTCTTCCTTTAGAATGTCAAGCTGCTGCAGGTAAACCGGATTTCTCACACGGGCGATCGTATGTCTGGCTCCCAGTCTTCTCGCGATCAGACAACTTAACATATTCAGTTCATCGGTAGATGCACAGGCAATCACCAGATCTGCATGCGGTACATCAGCCTGCTTCTGAACCTCTGCGCTGACCCCATCGCCAGTGATACAGAAAATATCCAGCCGGTTGATAGTTTCCTTCAATTTTCCCTCATTTGGATCGATCAAAACGATGTCATAATTTTCTTCAGAGAGTTGTTTGGCCAGCTTAAAGCCCACCTTTCCATCCCCTATAATTACAATTTTCATCGCACTTTCCTCTTTTCTCACATTACTTTTCCATTTTGTAAATACTCATTGTCAAAACCGATAATCAGCATGCAAATTATAACACGTTCTATTGGAAAGTCAAGGAAAATCTTTATACAATTTTAATATATTTTTATATATTTTTATTTCATTTTAATGTTCTCCGGAAATTTCTTAACCCTTGACAAAAAATCAAAAAAACAGAAGATCCAAGACTGCTTCTGCTGTCTCAGATCCTCTGCCATTTCTTCTATAAATTTCTATTTTCTCATTTCTTCTTTTATATGGAATCTATTCTTCTGCCGCACGTTTTGCGATCTCTTTTTCCTGCACATCTGACGGCGCCTGCTCATATCTTGCAAATTCATATTCATAGGTTCCGCGTCCTCCGGTCATAGAACGGAGCACAGTACAGTATCCAAATACACCTGTCATTGTAATATCTGCCTCAATGATCTGTTTTCCTCCCTGCACCGGAGTCATTCCAAGGACACGGCCGCGGCGCTTATTCAGATCTCCCATAACATCTCCGGTATATTCGTCCGGAACAGTCACTTTCAGTGTTGCAATAGGCTCTAAGAGAACCGGAGAGGCCTCCATGATTCCTTTCTTGAACGCCTGCATGGTCGCTGTCTTAAATGCCATCTCCGAAGAATCGACCGGGTGGTAAGATCCATCGTATAAAGTTGCCTTCACTCCGACTACCGGATAACCTGCCAGAGGTCCTCTTCCTACAGATTCCTGCAGCCCCTTCTCAACTGCCGGGAAGTAGTTCTTCGGAACAGCTCCGCCTACAACTGTCTCCTCAAAAACATATGGTGTTTCCAGATCGCCTGACGGCTCAAATTTCATCTTGACATGTCCGTACTGTCCATGACCTCCGGACTGTTTCTTATATTTTGTATCAACATCCGAAGTCTTGCGGATCGTCTCGCGGAATGCAACTTTCGGTGTCTCCAGTGTAACGTCCACTTTATAGCGGTTTGCAAGCTCGCTGACAATGATTTCCAGATGCTGTTCTCCCATACCATAGAGCAGTGTCTGATGGTTCTCACTGTCGTTGACTACTTTCACAGTGACATCTTCTGCCATGATCTTCGCCAGTGCCTGGGATACTTTGTCTTCATCTCCCTTTGATTTTACAACATATTTCATATATGTATATGGAACAGAATGATCTGTCTTTGGATATACTACCTGTGTATTCTTTGTGGCAAGTGTATCCCCGGTTCTTGTCGCACTGAGTTTTGCGATCGCACCGATATCTCCGGCATGCAGTTCCTGCACTTCTACTGGCTTATTTCCCTGCATCGTATATAATTTGCCTGGTTTTTCCTCTGCATCTGTGCTTGTGTTGTAAAGAACATCGTCCCCTTTTAAAACACCGGAACATACTTTGACAAATGAATATTTTCCGATGAACGGGTCGACCATCGTCTTAAATACATAAGCCGTCTTCGCTTTTGCAAAGTCATAGTTTGCCTCATAGATTGCCTTTGTCGTACGGTTGAATCCGACACATTCCCGTTTATCCGGGCTTGGGAAAAATCTTACGATGTCTGAAAGCAGATTGGCAACTCCCTGCGCCATCGTATTCGATCCCATTCCGACCGGAACGATACTTCCATCCATCACATTGACTCTGAGCGCAGAACGGATCTCCTCCACTGAGAACTCTTCTCCTGCAAAATAACGTTCCATCAGATCCTCGCTTGTCTCAGCAACTGTCTCTAACAGCGTATCTCTGTATATTTTAAGGTTCGGCATACAATATTCCGGAATTTCACATTCTTCTCTCTGTCCGATGCCCGTATATCTTCTTGCTGCATTCTTAATGACATTCACATATCCAACCAGCTGTTCGTTCTCTCTGATCGGCTGGAAGTGCGGTGCGATCACCTTTCCGTATCTCGCTGTCAGTTCTTCTACAACATTACGAAAACTTGCATCATCCATATCCATCTCTGTCACATAGACCATACGCGGCAGGTTATATTTATCACAGAGTTCCCACGCTTTCTCTGTTCCGACTTCCACACCTGCTTTTCCCGATACAACGATGACTGCCGCATCTGCTGCGCCGACTGCCTCTTCTACTTCCCCGACAAAATCGAAGTAACCTGGTGTATCAAGCACATTGATCTTTGCTTTCTCCCACTCGATCGGATATAACGTCGTATGGATTGAAAATTCTCTTTTCTGCTCTTCTTTGTCAAAATCACTGAGTGTATTGTGATCCGAGATCTTTCCCATACGGTTTGTCACTCCTGATACGAAAGCCATCGCTTCCACTAAGCTTGTTTTTCCGCTGCCGCCATGTCCAAGCAACACGACATTTCTAATTTCATCCGTTCTGTAAACTTTCATATTGCTGCCTCCTTCTAGCACGTTTTTGTCATGTGTATATTGTACTAAAAAAAATAGTAAATTACAACTCTTTTATATAATTTGTACAATTTTTGTGCAATATTTTCTTTTCCGTTCTGCTTTGTGCCCATCCTCGCACTCCGATACTTTCTGCGGCTCTTTTGCTTCCTCACTTTAAAGCAATGTAGTTTTGACAAATACCAGAAAATAGCTTACAATAATCCATATAAAAATTTTCTGATTTACGCAGACTGGAAGGATATTATAATATGAAGGAAAAAATTGGTTTTATCGGGCTTGGACTGATCGGGGGATCCATAGCCAAAGCCATACGGCAATACTACCCGGACATGGAACTGGTCGCATTCGACAAACAAAAGGAAACGCTGGCGCTCGCTGCGCAGGAAGGGATCATCGATACTGCATGTGCCTCGATCAACGACAGTTTTCACAACTGCTCCTATCTGTTTCTGTGCGCCCCGGTCGCTTACAACAATGCCTATCTGGCCCAGGTAAAATAAAACATTCAAGAAGGCTGTATACTGACAGATGTCGGCAGTGTAAAGTCATCGATCCACGAAGCAGTCCGCGCGCTTGATCTGGAGGAATATTTTATCGGCGGACATCCGATGGCAGGTTCTGAAAAGACCGGATTTGCAAACGCAAAAGCACTTCTAATTGAAAATGCCTATTTTGTCCTGACACCATCTGAAAAGGTTTCTTCGGAAAAAGTAAATGCCTACAAAGATTTTATTTCCTCTCTCAAGGCGCTTCCGATTGTTATGGATGCTGCAGAACATGACTTTGTCACGGGAACGATCAGCCATCTGCCACATATCATCGCTTCCGGCCTTGTCAATTTTGTGGAACAGACTGACACAGCTAATGAACATATGAAGCTGCTTGCTGCCGGAGGATTTAAAGACATCACGCGGATCGCTTCTTCTTCGCCTGCCATGTGGCAGCATATCTGCCTGAAAAATCACAGACAGATCTCGGAGATTCTCGGCGCCTACATTGATCTTCTGACAAAGGCAAAGCAATCTGTCGAAGCATGTGATGCCGAACAGCTCTATGATTTTTTCGACCGCGCAAAGACTTACCGGAATTCTATTCCGGACAGTTCCTTTGGCTGTATCAAAAAAGAGTTTGTCATCTACTGTGATATCATTGATGAGGCAGGCGGGATCGCGACGATCGCAACGATCCTTGCCTCCAATCACATCAGTATGAAAAATATCGGGATCATCCACAACCGGGAATTTGAAGAAGGTGTGCTGCGGATTGAATTTTACGATGAACTTTCTTCCCAGAAAGCGGCAAAACTGCTTCAGAAATACCGCTATATCGTATATGAGAGATAGTACTGCTGAACTTTTGTTGCTGAATTTTTACTGTTCAAATTTTCAGCCAGTACAGCTGATTGATATTTGAAATTTTTTCAGAAAGACGAGGAGATACAATGGAACTTACTTCTACAAAAAAATTGCGGGGAACAGTCACTGTACCCGGAGATAAATCAATTTCCCACCGTGCGGTGATGTTTGGCGCGATTGCAAACGGGCTGACAGAGATCCACGGATTTCTCCAGGGAGCAGATTGTCTCGCCACAATCAACTGTTTTGCTCAAATGGGGATCGAGATTGAAAATCTCGGTGACACTGTCCTGGTACACGGCAGGGGACTTCATGGACTCTGCCGCCCTTCTGCTGCATTAGATACAAAAAACAGTGGAACAACGACAAGACTGCTCTCCGGTATTTTAGCCGGACAGCCATTTGAAACAACGGTTTCCGGAGATGCCTCCCTCAACACGCGGCCGATGGGACGCATCATCACGCCGCTTTCTATGATGGGAGCTGACATCACCAGTCTTGCAGGAAACGGCTGTGCCCCGCTCCGGATCCGGCCTTCAGACCTGCATGGAATTTCCTATTCTTCCGGGATTGCTTCCGCACAGGTAAAATCCGCAATCCTGCTGGCAGGACTGTATGCAGACCGGGAAACATCCGTGACAGAGCCGGAATTGTCCCGCGACCATACGGAACGGATGCTGCGCGCATTCGGCGCTGATCTGAAAAGTAAAAAATCCGACGACGGCGCGGTGTCCGTGATCCGCCCGTGCAAAGAACTTTTCGGACAAAAAGTGCTTGTACCGGGTGATATCTCTTCTGCCGCCTATTTTATCGCTGCCGGTCTGCTTGTTCCTGATTCTGAGATTGTGATCAGAAATGTGGGAGTCAATCCGACCCGCGCCGGGATTTTATCAGTCTGCGAAGCAATGGGAGCAGATATTACCTATCTCTCCAAAACAGATGATGGAGGGGAACCAACTGCCGATCTTCTGGTCCGCACAAGCAGCCTTCACGGCACAGTCATCGAAGGCAGTCTGATTCCGACATTGATCGATGAAATCCCGATGATCGCCATTCTCGCTGCCTGTGCAGAAGGTACAACGATCATCCGGGATGCACAAGAACTCAAAGTCAAGGAAACGAACCGCATCGATACCGTCACCGAAAATCTAAAAAGAATGGGGGCAGATATCACCCCAACCGATGACGGTATGATCATTCATGGAAAAACACCTCTGCACGGAGCTGTGATCGACAGTTACTTCGATCACCGAATCGCTATGGCTTTTTCCATCGCCGCTTTAATTGCAGACGGGACAACGATGATCCAAAACAGTTCCTGCGTAGATGTCTCCTACCCGGATTTTTACAGCACACTTCGCAGTTTAAAGGAGGAATATTCATATGAGACGCGATAAAATCAACTACTATCTGGACCTTGCGGAGATGGTCTCCCAGCGCTGTACCTGCCTGCGAAAACACTACGGCGCAGTCATTGTAAAAAATGACGAAGTCATCTCCACCGGTTATGCCGGCGCCCCGCGCGGACGGAAAAACTGTACGGACATTAATATGTGTATCCGTGAGAAACTCAAAATCCCTCGCGGAGAACGATATGAACTGTGCCGCAGCGTACATGCGGAAGCGAACGCGATTATCAGCGCTTCCCGCGACAAAATGATTGGAAGTTCTCTGTATCTTACCGGAATTGATATGAAGACCAACGACTATGTAGAAAATTCCAACAGCTGCTCCATGTGCAAAAAAATGATCATCAATGCCGGGATTGAAAAAGTCTATATCCGCGACACAAAAGATGAATACCGCGTCATTGACGTAGAAGAATGGATCGCACATGACGAATCTTTGGATGGATCTTACGGATATTAATCAGCGGAACCATGCCGGAATCAGTACTATGCCACCGTGATCCTGGGACGCGGGGACAAGAGCCAATAAAAATACTCCCTTTGCAGATGAATGTTTTCACTTACCTGCAAAAGGGAGTATTCTATTTACAGTAAACCGATCTGGACTTTTGTCTGGCTTTCTCCTTTTCGGCTGATCCCACCTTCTATTTTTCTGCACACTGTGCAACTAAAAATTCTGCGATCAGATCGATGCAGCCCTGCACATCTTTCAGATCTGCAACCTCCGCCGGTGTATGCATATAGCGCAGCGGAATGGATACGAGCACCATCGGAACACCCTGATTTGAGAAATGGATCTTATCTCCATCTGTGTAGCTCAGCCGGCTTGCCGCCTCAATCTGCACTTCGATCCCTGCCTTTTCTGCGCATGCTTTCATCTCTTCATTCAGCGCTTTGACAACAATTGGACTGTTACACAGTACCGGACCTCCGCCAAGTGTCACTGTTCCTGCGTCTGCCGCATTTACTCCTTCATAATCGCTTGTATATGTGACATCAACAACAACTGCCAGGTCAGGCTGAATCCTTGTACTTGTCCAGTAAGCTCCACTCTTTGTCGTCTCTTCTCCGACTGTGGAAGCCGCATAGATGCCTGCTTTGCAGCCTCTCTCCTTTGCCTTTCGAAGCGCTTCCATAATAATGAAAACACCGATTCTGTCATCCAGCGCCCGCGCCGTCATTCTTCCATTTGCCATCCTGCGGATCTGTGTATCCAGCACGATCGGATCTCCGAGATTTACATAGCGAAGCGCATCTTCTCTGTCAGCTGCACCGATATCGATCAGGAAATCAGACGTTTTAAGGTCACTCTTTTTTGTCAGTTCCCTGCATGCTTCCACTACGCCATATACAATCCCATTTGCAGTCCGGATCTGTACCTGCTGTCCAGGATACGTTGCAAGAATGATCCCGCCGCGGTCGATCACCTGCAGTCTTCCGTTGTCTGTGATATTTGAGATCATCAGTCCGATCTCATCTGCATGTGCGGAGAGCATGATCCGCTTCTCTGCCTCTGGATTGACAACACAGATCAGATTGCTCATCTCATCCCGCCTGATCTCATCTGCACAGTCCCTCATCTGGGCTTCTACTACATCCTGCACCGGTTCCTCATAGCCGGATACAGAAATCTGACTCAAAAGTTGTTCTAAAAAATTTTCATTCATGAAGTATGCCACCTTTCTGTCTTAGTATTTTTTAATAAATCCCTTCTGCGTTCTTAAATTATCCCTTTATTCTTCCCCACACTGTCACGAAGTACAAGATCTGCCGGAATCGAAATATGCATGCTGATCTCCCGCTCTGTGCAGATTCTCTCTGCCAGAAGTGTCACTGCCTGCTCTCCCATAAACTTCATATGGACATGTACAGTTGACAACGGCGGAATCATATATTTTGCCATGGAAATATCGTTAAAGCCGATCACACTGATGTCTTCCGCAATCTGAAGCCCTTTCTCCTGCACTGCTTTATAGCATCCTACCGCCAGAGAATCATTTGCAGTGAAGATTGCAGTCGGGCGGTCTTCCAGTTCTAACAGTTCTTTTGTCAGACGGTAACCGTGCTTCGGAGTATAGCCCCCGATCTTAACATAGTCTTCCACAAACAATCCTTTCTCACGCATATATGCCTGATAAGCCAAAAGTCTTGCGTCAACGACCTCGTTTCCATCTGAATCTACTTCACAGCCTCCGACGAATGCCACCTTCTGATGCCCGTAATCCATAAAACAATCCAACACTTTGTGTACCGATCGTCTCGTGTCTGTGACAATAGAATCCCATAGATCTCTCTTTGCTGCGGCATCTACAAATACAACCGGCTTTCCAAATGATGCGATGTGTTCCACCATGGATTTGCTGAATGTTCCAAGACAAATCAATCCGTCAATCATCGCCACATCTTCTGCCTGATCTGTATTTCTGACCTGGATTTTTTTAAATCCTTCCAGTTCAATTTTATTTTCAATTGCCACACGGACAGACAGATAAAAAGTATCCTCTAGTTCTTCCTCCAGAGAATAGGAACAGAGAACACCTATTTTAAATTTTTTCTTTCTTCTTTTCTTTCCTTTTACACTGTATTCCAGTTTTTCTGCTGCTTCAAATACTCTCTTTCTCGTTTCATCCTGGACATTTAATGTTTCATCATAATTCAGCACTCTCGATACTGTCGTCAGAGAAACTCCCGCCAGTTCTGCTATCTCCTTAATTGTTGCCACGTAACCCACTCCTCCATCATTGACGCACTCAATAAAAACAGTTTTCCTGCTTAGTTCCAAAAAAATTATTTTTAATTTTATTTTATCATATCTGTTTTTTATTAGCAAGTATCACCAAACGCTACAGGCGCTCTGAAAGTACAGATGGAACAGACTTTAAGGCGCCAGAACTGATCCAGATCCGGCGCCTTTTCCTGATAATTTCTGAAATAGAAAGATATCCTCTAAGAGATTATATCAAGAAGGTCTGAAAATGTTTTCAGATTATATGTCCCCATTCCACATGCAACGGCATCTCCGATCGCCGCACAGTCCATCTTTCCTGCAATTGCCGCTTCAAGCCCTGCCTTTGCATCTTCCACCACAAGGCAGTTTTCCGGCTTCTCTCCAACAAACTCTGCTGCCTTTAAGAACACCTCCGGATCCGGTTTGGAATTTACAATATTATTTCCATCCGATACGGCATCGAAGAATTTTCCAAGTCCAAGCCTTTCTAATATGAACCCGGCATTTTTGCTGGAAGATCCAATTGCCAGTTTCATCCCATACTCTATCAATCCTTCCAGCGTACTTTTCACTTCCGATGTCAGATCTTTTTCTGACATATTTTCCAGAAGTTTTTTATAGACCTCATTTTTCTTGGTTGTATAGTGAACCTTCTCTTCTTCAGACATTTCTCCGCTGTATTTTTCTAAAATAATCTCAAAACTCTCCATGCGGCTTACTCCGCGCAGACGGTTGTTGATCTTCTCATCAAACTCGATCCCAAGTTCGTCTGCAATCTGTTTCCATGCCTGATAATGATACTTGTCTGTATGACAGATCACGCCATCCAGATCAAAAATAACTGCCTGATACTTCATACCATTTCCCTCTGCTCTTTCTACTGCCTTTTCTCTTACTTCTTTTTTCTCTTATGTCTCTGCTATCCTTTTGACAGCCGTTTTTCTTTCTGACAGCTCTTTTGTTATCCTTCCTGCTCCTCCTGCACTTCTGCCAGGTTTGATATAATCACCGCCGCAAGAATGATCACACATCCGATGACCATCCGAAGCGTAATCTGCTCATGGAGAATAATGATGGAAAACAGCGTTCCAAACACAGATTCCATCGACAAAATAATTGCTGCCTTTGTCTCATCCACATGCTTCTGGCAAGCCGTCTGAAGCAGATAACAGACTGTCGTGCTGACAACACCAAGATAGAGTACACTGAGCCACCCCTTCGTCGTCACTGCAAACTCTACTTCCCCAAAGCAGAACATACTGATCACAGACAGCACAAATGCTGTCAGCATCTGAATAAAATTGAGAACAGTGGCGCGGTATTTCTTCACATAAATACTTGTAAAGAAAATCTGGAATGCAAATCCAACTGCACAGATCAACGTGAGCGCATCCCCCAATCCCAATGTCAGATTTTTCTCCAGAGATAAAATACCGACTCCGACTACTGCCATCACTGCCCCGATGATTCCTTTTACCCCGATTTTCTTTTTGCAGATAATAAAGGCAATAAACGGAACCATCACCACATTGAGCGCTGTCAGAAATGCATTTTTGGACGGTGTCGTATACTGCAATCCGATGATCTGTAACGCGAAGGCGGTAAAGAGGGCCGCACCCATCAGCGCCCCCGCCTTTACTTCCTCCTTTTTAATTCCTTTTAATCCTTTGAAACTGATCGCTCCCATCAGCACCGTTCCAAGGAAAAAGCGGATCGCCATAATCTGAAACGGAAGCAGACTCTCAAGCGCCATATCGCTCGCCACAAAACCTCCGCCCCAAATGACGGCCACCGCAAGAAGCGATAAGTCCGC
>CAUWEA010000081.1:0-11934 GCA_963557735.1 uncultured Faecalimonas sp.
AAGGTAAGACACTGGTTTCGACACTTCCTGCATATCTGAATGCGCTGACCGGAAAGGGAGTCCACATCGTAACGGTCAACGACTACCTGGCAAAGCGTGATGCCGAGTGGATGGGACAGGTACATGAATTTTTAGGGCTGAAAGTCGGCGTGGTTCTCAATTCCATGGACAATGACGAGAGAAGAGAAGCATATAACTGCGACATCACCTATGTGACGAACAACGAGCTTGGATTTGATTACCTGAGAGATAACATGGTAATCTATAAAGAGCAGCTTGTACAGAGAGGACTTCACTTTGCAGTTATCGATGAGGTTGACTCCGTGTTGATTGACGAGGCGAGAACACCTCTGATCATTTCCGGACAGAGCGGAAAATCTACAAAGCTTTATGATGCATGTGATATTCTCGCAAGACAGCTTGTGAAAGGAGAGGCAAGCGGTGAGTTCTCCAAGATCAACGCGATCATGGGAGAAGAGATCGAGGAGACCGGAGATTTTATCGTCAATGAGAAAGAAAAGAATGTCAATCTGACAGAAGAAGGTGTCAAGAAAGTAGAGAAGTTCTTTAATATCGAGAACCTTGCAGACCCGGAGAACCTGGAGATCCAGCATAATATCATTCTTGCGCTGCGTGCACATAACCTGATGTTCAAAGATCAGGATTATGTCGTTACTTCTGACGGGGAGGTTATGATCGTCGATGAATTTACCGGACGTATCATGCCGGGAAGACGGTACTCAGATGGTCTGCACCAGGCGATCGAGGCAAAAGAACATGTAAAAGTAAGACGGGAAAGTAAGACACTTGCAACGATCACATTCCAGAATCTGTTCAACAAGTTTGAGAAGAAGAGTGGTATGACAGGTACTGCACTGACAGAGGAAAAAGAGTTCCGTGATATTTACGGAATGGATGTTGTTGAGATTCCGACGAACAGACCGGTGCAGAGAATCGATTTAAATGACGCAGTCTATAAGACAAAGAAAGAGAAATTTGAGGCGGTTATCGATGAGATCATCCGGGCACATGAGACGGGACAGCCGGTTCTGGTCGGTACGATCACGATCGAGACATCAGAGCTTTTAAGCAAGATGCTGAAGAAAAGAGGAATCCAGCATAAAGTGCTGAATGCGAAATTCCATGAAAAAGAGGCTGAGATCGTGGCAGATGCAGGTGTACACGGCGCTGTGACGATCGCTACGAACATGGCAGGACGTGGTACGGATATTAAGCTTGATGACGCTGCAAGAGAAGCAGGCGGACTGAAGATCATCGGTACAGAGCGCCATGAGTCAAGACGTATCGATAATCAGCTGCGCGGTCGTTCCGGACGTCAGGGAGACCCGGGAGAATCCAGATTTTATATTTCGCTGGAAGATGATCTGATGCGGCTGTTCGGATCAGAAAGACTGATGAATGTCTTTAATACACTCGGTGTGGAAGACGGGGAGCAGATCGAACATAAGATGCTGTCAAGCGCGATCGAGAAAGCACAGAAGAAGATCGAAAGCAATAACTTTGGAATCCGTAAGAATCTGCTGGAATACGATCAGGTTATGAATGAGCAGCGTGAGATCATCTACGAAGAGCGAAGAAAAGTGCTTGACGGGGAAAGTATGCGCGACTCTATTTACCATATGATCACAGAGTATGTGGAAAATGTTGTGGATGCCTGCATTTCTCCGGATGTAGATTCCGAAGAGTGGGATCTGACAGAACTGGATGTCAACCTGCATGCGACACTTCCGATTAAGATTCCGACAATTGATGATGTCAAAGGTATGAACCAAAAAGAACTGAAGCATCTTCTGAAAGAGCGTGCAGTGAAGGCTTATGAGGAGAAGGAAGCAGAATTCCCGGAACCAGAACACTTAAGAGAGATCGAGCGTGTGATCCTGCTGAAAGTTATCGATGCAAAATGGATGGATCATATTGATGATATGGATCAGCTGAGACAGGGAATCGGACTTCAGGCATATGGACAGAGAGATCCGCTTGTAGAGTATAAGATGATGGGATACGATATGTTCGGGGAGATGACAGCGGCAATCGCAAAAGATACCGTACGTCTGCTGTTCAATGTAAGACTCGAACAGAAAGTAGAACGTGAGCAGGTCGCAAAAGTGACCGGAACAAACAAAGATGACAGTGCGGCACATACACCGGTGAAGCGGGAGGAGAAGAAAGTATATCCAAATGATCCTTGTCCGTGTGGAAGTGGTAAGAAATACAAACAGTGCTGTGGCCGCAAAGCATAGAAGAAACAAAAGAAATTTCTCTGCGGGCAGTTTTCTGCCCTGGCGGGAGAAATTTCTTTTTACAGATTTTTAGATAAAAATTTTGAAATTGGAAAGAGGTGATCAAGGTGGTAGCATTGGATGAGATCAAGAGTATTTTAAATACGTATGAGGCGCCACTGGAAGAATTGAGGGATTCACTTTGACCCGGAAGGGAAGAAGCATCGAATCGAAGAATTAGAAAGAAAGATTGGGGAAGCAGATTTCTGGGACGATGCAGAGCATTCGCAGAAAGTGATGAAGGAGCTGAAAAGTCTCCAGGACTCTGTAAAGCGGACCGAAGAACTGTACCGTCAGTATGAAGATATCCAGATTCTGATCGATATGGCATATGAAGAAAATGACGAGAGTATGATCAAGGAGATCGAGACAGAGTTAAAGCAGATTGAAAGCGCCTACGAAGAACTTCGGATCGAGACACTTTTGTCAGAAGAATATGATAAGGACAATGCGATCGTCACGCTTCACGCAGGAGCCGGAGGGACAGAGGCGTGTGACTGGGTAAATATGCTGTACCGGATGTATAACCGGTGGATCGAGAGTAAGGGTTTTACGATGGAAGTGCTTGACTATCTTGACGGTGATATTACGGGGATCAAGACAGTGACATTTGAGGTCAACGGAGAAAATGCATATGGATACCTGCAGTCGGAAAAGGGCGTGCACAGACTGGTGAGGATCTCGCCGTTTAATTCGGCAAATAAAAGGCAGACTTCATTTGCATCCTGCGATGTTGTGCCGGATCTTGAGGACGATATCGACATTGAGATCAATGAGGATGAATTGAAGATCGATACTTACCGCGCAAGTGGCGCAGGGGGACAGCATGTAAATAAGACATCTTCTGCGATCCGTCTGACACACCTTCCTACCGGGATTGTCGTACAGTGCCAGAATGAGCGGTCCCAGCACAGCAACAAGGAGAAAGCGATGCAGATGTTAAAGGCTAAGCTGTATTTGCTGAAGGAGCAGGAGCAGGCAGAAAAGGTATCGGGGATCCGCGGAGAGGTCAAGGAGATCGGATTTGGAAATCAGATCCGTTCTTATGTCATGCAGCCATATACGCTTGTAAAAGATCACAGAACAAATGAGGAGAGTGGAAATGTTACAAGTGTGCTGGACGGAAATCTGGATCCATTTATCAATGCTTATTTAAAAATGCGGAATGCAAAAAAGGAAGAAAAATAAAAGTCTGTTGATACAGGCAGGGAGAGATGAAAACTATGGATAAGACAAAGTATTATGTATTAAAGAAAAAAGCGGTTCCGGAGGTGCTTCTGAAGGTCGTGGAGGTCAAGCGGCTTCTTGCGGCGGAGCGGGCGCTGACGATCCAGGAGGCGACAGAGAGGATCGGAATCAGCAGAAGCTCTTTCTACAAATACAAGGACGATATATTTCCGTTTCACGAAAATGAGAAAGGTCAGACCGTGACGATGGTCATCCAGATGGATGATACGCCGGGACTTCTGGCAGAGCTTCTCCGGGAGGCGGCAAAATATCGCGCCAATATCCTGACGATTCATCAGAGTATCCCGATCAATGGAATTGCAACACTGACACTGAGTATAGAGATTCTGTCAACGACAGGAAATATATCAGAGATGGTGGACGAGATGGAAGAAAATGAAGGTGTCCATTATCTGAAAATTGTAGGCAGGGAGTAGACTATGGTAAATATTGCAGTATTAGGTTATGGAACAGTAGGCTCCGGGGTGGTGGAAGTTCTTGATACAAATAAGGAGTGTATCAGCCAGAGAGTCGGGGAAGAGATCCATGTAAAATACGTGCTGGACTTAAAGGAATTTCCAGGAGATCCGGTACAGAATATACTGGTCCATAATTTTGAAGAGATCATCCGGGATGAAGAAGTAAAGATCGTTGTAGAAGTCATGGGAGGAATTGAGCCTGCATATACTTTTGTGAAGCGCTCGCTCCTTGCGGGAAAGAGTGTGGCGACGTCGAACAAAGCGCTTGTTGCCAAACACGGGGCGGAGCTTCTGTCGATCGCAAAAGAAAAACAGATCAATTTCCTATTTGAGGCGAGCGTGGGGGGAGGGATCCCGATCATCCGCCCGCTTAACTCCTCGATGACCGCAGATGAGATCGAAGAGATCACGGGGATCTTAAACGGAACAACAAATTATATGCTGACAAAGATGTTCTATGAAGGAGCAGGATATGAAGAAGTACTGCGCCAGGCACAGAAAAACGGTTATGCGGAAAAAAATCCCGAGGCGGATGTGGAAGGATATGATGCATGTCGTAAAATAGCAATTCTGTCATCCCTGATCTCCGGACATCAGGTTGATTTTGAAGATATTTACACGGAAGGGATCACGGAGATTACGGAGCGTGACATGGAATATGCAAAGCAGATGCAGATGACGATCAAGCTGCTTGCAAGCAGCAGGCGGGACGGCGAGTGCTTAAGTGCGATCGTGGCGCCGTGTCTGCTCGAAAATACCCATCCGCTCTTCGGTGTCAACGGTGTGTTCAATGCGATCTTTGTGCATGGAAATGTACTCGGAGATGCGATGTTCTATGGAAGCGGTGCAGGTAAGCTTCCGACGGCAAGCGCGGTTGTATCAGACGTTGTGGAGGAAGCAAAGAACCTGAACCGCAATGTGATGACGATGTGGAAGAGCGATAAGCTGAAACTTCAGGATAAGGGAGATACAGTCAGAAGATTTTTCGTCCGGATCGCAGGCAATGCAGAAGCGATGAAAACGTATATTGAGAGTATTTTCGGACCGGTGCAGATCGTTGTGCTCCCGGATGTGGAGGAAGAGTTTGGATTTCTCACGGGGCGTATGACAGAGCAGACTTACGGGGAGTGTGCGGCAAAATTCCCGAACATCATCCGTATGATCCGCATGCAGGAGAAGAAGAGTTCCGGAGTGTAAAAGAATCTCCGGGATGTCTGGTACGAGAACAAGGAGAAAGGAGCGTCTGTCCATGTGGCGGCAGCAGACAGACAAAAAATGATATGCTGATAGTGAAGAAATTTGGCGGCAGTTCCGTTGCAAACAAGGAACGGATCTTTCGTGTCGCAGAGCGATGTATAGAAGAATATAAGAAGGGAAATGATGTGGTAGTTGTACTGTCTGCAATGGGAGACACGACAGATGAACTGCTTGCAAAAGCTGCTGACATCAATCCAAATGCACCGAAGAGAGAGCTGGATATGCTTCTGACAACAGGAGAGCAGGTGTCCGTATCGCTGATGGCGATGGCAATGCATGCGCTTGGAGTGCCGGCAGTATCGCTGAATGCGTATCAGGTCATGATGCACTCTACATCCAGGTATGGAAATGCAAGATTTAA
The DNA here is from genome assembly GCA_963557735.1 of uncultured Faecalimonas sp. GTDB lineage: Bacteria > Bacillota > Clostridia > Lachnospirales > Lachnospiraceae > Faecalimonas. The sequence goes on from CAUWEA010000081.1 coordinate 5,625, forward strand.
GCGGATCGATGCAGAGCGGATCCGTCATGAACTGGATTCCGGAAAGATTGTGATCGTTACCGGATTTCAGGGAGTCAATAAATATGATGACTACACGACACTTGGAAGAGGCGGATCTGACACGACAGCGGTGGCGCTGGCGGCAGCACTGCGCGCGGATGCGTGTGAGATCTACACGGATGTGGACGGGGTATATACGGCAGACCCGCGTGTTGTGAAAAACGCAAGAAAGTTAAAAGAGATCACATACGATGAGATGCTGGAACTGGCAACTTCCGGAGCAAAGGTACTTCATAACCGCTCTGTGGAGATGGCAAAAAAATATGGGGTACAGCTGGTAGTCAGATCCAGTCTGAACCTGGAAGAAGGAACGACTGTGAAGGAGGTAGCAAAGATGGAAAAAATGTTGATCAGCGGGGTGGCAGGAGATAAGAATACAGCACGGATTTCAGTGCTTGGAGTCAGTGACCAGCCGGGAGTGGCATTTAAGATCTTCCACACACTGGCAAAAAATAATATCAATGTGGATATCATTCTCCAGTCGGTCGGACGGGACGGCACAAAGGATATTTCCTTTACGGTTTCCCAGGATGATCTGAAACCGGCGCTGGCAATCCTGGAAGAATATAGAGAGCCGATGACGATCCGGGAGATCAAGTGGGAAGATACCGTCGCAAAGATCTCAATCGTGGGAGCTGGCATGATGAGCAATCCGGGTGTTGCGGCAAAATTATTTGAATCCCTTTACAACAGTGGAATCAATATCAATATGATCTCTACATCTGAGATCCGTATCACGGTTCTGATCGATGATAAAGAAATTGACAGAGCTATGCAGGCAGTGCATGACGGGTTCGGTCTCGGAGAAGCGTAGGGACAAAAAAGAGCGACAGGAAGAAAATAAAAAGAGAGGGGAACTATACCCTCTCTTGTGCATTTCCTGAAAGAGAAGCTGTATCCGGCTCCTTTGGATAGCAAAAGGATCAGAGCAGTTTCATCTGACTCAGTGTACTGTTGTGATACTGTGGGCAGAAGGTGACATCTTCTCCAAACCAGTCCGGTGGTGTAAAGTGTTCGGCGGAATCGGCATCCGGAAATTCAACTTCAGCGAGCACAAGTCCTGCAAGTTTCCCGGAAAAGATGTCGAGCTCGATCGTGAGAGAATCCTGCAGAGGGATCATATAGCGGGTCTTCTCAATGCAGATTCCGTCAATCTTTGTTTTCAGATGTGCATATCCTTCGGCGGTCAGGGGAAGATTGTGCTCCTCACGGATCATCATGCCGCTGGACTTGTAAGTGAGTTCATATCTGTCATTGTCTTTTCGAATCCGCACGACCGGGCTGGTGCAGAGATAGCCCTGTTCGATCGTCCGGAAAGGGAATGCAGACAGATCAAAAGGAATTGTATGAATCAGATATTTTCGTTCGATTTCCATAAAAGTACCTCCTGGGATTGTTTACGATAGTTTGTCTGAACTTTGCAAACAGCCGGCAGCGGCTTTCTGAAAAAGCGGCAAAGCTGTTCTTTCGGTATCATAGTACAGACGCGGGGAAATGTAAAGCGGCAGGAGAAAGAAAAGAGATAAAGAAATCAGAAAGGACAAGGGAACTATGAGAAAAGAAGCAGTGATCTTTCTTGCAGAAGGATTTGAGGAGATTGAGGCGCTGACTGTTGTGGATGTGCTGCGCAGAGCAGGCGCCTGCGTGCGCATGGTGGCAGCGGGGAATCAGAAATCGGTCACGGGTGCGCATCAGATCTGTGTGGAGGCAGATGAAGTATTTGGGGAGAAGCATTATGAAGATGCCAGTGCGGTGATCCTTCCGGGAGGAATGCCGGGGACACTGCATCTGAAAGCGCATGAAGGCGTGCGCGCTGTCGTGCAGGAGGCTGCAAAGGAAAAAATCGTGGCGGCTATCTGTGCAGCGCCGACAGTCTTTGCAGATCTAGGACTTCTGGAAGGAAAAGAGGCAGTCTGTTATCCGGGAATGGAAGAAGAGATGCATGGCGCCGTATGTCTGAATGAGCGAGTCGTACAGTCTGGAAATATCATTACCGGAAAAGGAATGGGGACTGCGATTGATTTTGCGCTGAAGCTGACAGAGGCTCTGTTTGATAAAGAAAAGAAAGAAGAAATCAGGAAATCTATCGTATATTCCGTCCAGGAATAAAAAGAAAAAGAGAAATGAGGTATCTATGCGGAAACAAAAAAAGATCATGATATATGTCTGTCTGCTGTTTTGCATAAGTCTGGCAGGCTGTGGAATTCTGAAAGGATTTGATGCAGAGGCTTACACAGAGGCTGTCTTAAAGCAGAGACTTTCCGGTGACACAAAAGCACTCGCAGAACTTACCGAAGATGTGTCGGAAAAAGAACTTGCGGCACAGTATGAAGAAGAGATCCGGACCTTTGTGGAGGGATATATCACAAAAGACGTGGAGATGGGCGGAGAACTGACGGAAAAATACACGAAGCTCTGCTCCGAAATCTTTAAAAATCTGAAGTATGAGATTAAAAAAGCGGCAAAGAAAGATCGGAATACATATGAGGTGCATGTCGAGATCTATCCGACAGATACATTTTTGATATTTTCAGAAAAATTAAAACATCCTGCGGATGAGATGATCCAGAAGGCAGAAAACGGAGAATATAAAGGGACCGAAGAAGAGATCCGGGCACAGATGCAGAGCGAGTTTCTGGAGTACTCCTATACACTTCTGGAGGAGAGTGTCCGGGAATCAGCGCCAGGTGAAAAAGAAACCATCCAGTTAAAAATCACAAATCATGAAAAAAGAGGATTTGCAGTCGAAGAAGAGAGTTTTACAAAGCTTCTGACGGCGATCCTGAGACTGGATGAAGTGCAATAACAAGCCTGCCAAAGGAAAATAATTTGAAATACACACTAGTAATTTAAGATACTTTATGCTATAATTTTTTAGTGACTCTGGATAAGAGTAATTATGCGAAGTGAAAAATAAAAGTTACCATATACAAGGAGGAAACTGTAAATGAGTTTACAAGTAGAAAATTTAGAAAAGAACATGGCGAAACTTACAATCGAAGTATCCGCTGAAGAATTAGAAAAAGCAATCCAGGCTGCATACTTAAAGCAGAAAAATAAAATCAGCGTACCGGGATTCCGTAAAGGAAAAGTTCCGCGTCAGATGATCGAGAAAATGTACGGAGCAGAGATCTTCTATGATGATGCTGCAAACGCACTGATCCCGGAAGCATACTCAAACGCTTACGATGAGAGCGGATTAGAGATCGTTTCCCAGCCAAAAGTAGAGGTTGTTCAGTTAGAAAAAGGAAAACCATTTATTTTCACAGCAGAAGTTGCAGTAAAACCGGAAGTAACTCTTGGTGAGTACAAAGGTCTTGAGGTAGACAAAGTTTCTAACAGAGTCACTGCAAAAGAAGTGGAAGAAGAGATCAGAAAAGAACAGGAAAAGAACGCAAGAACAATCGAAGTGGAAGACCGTGCAGTACAGGACGGAGATGAAGTTGTATTAGACTTCGAAGGATTTGTTGACGGTGTTGCATTCGAAGGCGGAAAAGGAGAAAACTATCCGTTGACAATCGGATCAGGATCTTTCATTCCAGGATTTGAAGAGCAGTTAGTAGGCGCTGAGAAAGAAAAAGAAGTAGAAGTAAACGTGACATTCCCGGAAGAATACCACGCAGAAGAATTAGCAGGAAAACCGGCAGTGTTCAAGTGTACAGTACACGAGATCAAAGCAAAAGAACTTCCGGAATTAGATGATGAATTCGCGGCAGAAGTTTCTGAATTTGATACATTAGATGCTTACAAAGCAGATGTAAAAGCGAAGATCAAAGAGAGAAAGAATGCAGAAGGAAGAAGAAAGAAAGAAGACCAGGCAGTAGAAAAAGCAGTTGCAAACGCGACGATGGAGATTCCGGATGCGATGATCGACACTGAGGTAAGACAGATGGCAAATGATTTCTCACAGAGAATCATGCAGCAGGGACTTACTATGGAACAGTACTTCCAGTTCACAGGAATGACGGCAGAGAAGATGTTCGAAGAACTTCGTCCGCAGGCTGTAAAACGTATTGAGACAAGATTAGTTCTTGAAGCAGTCGCAAAAGCTGAGAACATTGAGATCAGCGATGAAAAATTAGATGAAGAATTAGCTAAAATGGCAGAAGCCTACAAGATGGAAGTAGAAAAACTCAAAGAATTCATGGGAGAAGCTGAGAAGAAACAGATGAAAGCAGACATGGCTGTTCAGGAAGCTGTTACATTCTTGGTAGAATCAGCAGTAGAAGCTTAATTCATTTTGGCATTGCAAAAAAATAGGAGGGATATACATGAGCTTAGTACCTTATGTCATTGAACAAACAAGCCGGGGAGAACGCTCTTACGACATTTATTCAAGACTATTAAAAGACAGAATTATTTTTCTCGGAGAAGAAGTAAACGATGTGTCTGCGAGTGTGATCGTTGCCCAGTTATTATTTTTAGAGGCAGAGGATCCGGAGAAAGACATCCATCTTTACATCAACAGTCCGGGTGGCTCGGTAACGGCAGGAATGGCAATCTATGATACAATGCAGTTTATCAAATGTGACGTATCAACAACATGTATTGGTATGGCGGCAAGTATGGGAGCCTTCTTATTAGCCGGGGGAGCAAAAGGAAAAAGATATGCTCTTCCGAATGCGGAGATCATGATCCACCAGCCTTCAGGCGGTGCGCAGGGGCAGGCGACAGACATTAAGATCGTAGCTGACCATATCTTAAAGACCCGCACGAAATTAAACAAAATTTTAGCAGAAAATACTGGTCAGGATTTATCTGTGATCGAAGTAGACACAGAGAGAGATAACTATATGTCCGCAGAAGAAGCAAAGGCATATGGACTGATTGACGAAGTAATTATTAAACATTAGACTAAGGAGGGGTTGTTCCGGGTGAGCATCCCCTTTCCGTGTAAAAATGAGGTGAGCATATGGCAGGAAAAATGGGCGATGATCTGATAAGATGTTCGTTCTGCAACAAGACACAGGCACAGGTCCGCAAGCTGATCGCGGGGCCGAACGGGGCATATATCTGTGATGAGTGTATTGATGTATGTGCGGAAATTATAGAAGAAGAGTTTGCTTACGAAGATGAGGGCAAATTCGGCGGAATCAATCTGTTAAAGCCGGAAGAGATCAAAGCATTTTTAGATGACTACGTCATCGGGCAGGACGAAGCAAAGAAAGTACTGGCCGTTTCTGTATACAATCATTACAAAAGAATCATGGCAGAGAAAGACCTCGGCGTGGAGCTGCAGAAGAGCAACATTCTGATGCTAGGGCCGACTGGGTGCGGGAAAACATTCCTCGCACAGACACTTGCGAAGATCCTGAATGTACCGTTTGCGATCGCAGATGCGACTGCACTGACAGAAGCCGGATATGTAGGAGAAGATGTGGAAAACATTCTTCTGAAGATCATTCAGGCGGCAGATGGCGACATTGAACGTGCAGAGTATGGAATTATCTATATTGATGAGATCGATAAGATCACAAGAAAATCAGAGAACCCGTCAATTACGCGAGATGTATCGGGAGAGGGTGTACAGCAGGCGCTGTTAAAGATCCTTGAGGGAACGGTTGCATCTGTTCCGCCGCAGGGAGGAAGAAAGCATCCGCATCAGGAACTGATCCCGATCGATACAACCAATATTCTGTTTATCTGCGGAGGAGCTTTTGAAGGGATCGAGAAGATCATCGAATCTCGTGTGGATAAAAAAGCAATCGGATTTAATTCAAAAATGACAGGGGCAAATGAGCACGACAAGGACAGGCTGTTAAGCCAGGTGCTTCCGCAGGATCTTGTGAAATTCGGACTGATTCCGGAGCTGGTAGGACGAGTTCCGGTGACAGTAACTTTAGAACAGCTTGACGAGGATGCGCTGATCCGGATCCTGACAGAGCCTAAGAGTGCGATTGTAAAGCAGTACCAGAAGCTGTTGGAGCTTGACGGAGTCGATCTTCAGTTTGATGAAGACGCTCTGAAGGAGATCGCGAAGATCTCGCTTGCGAGAAAGACCGGTGCAAGAGGACTCCGCGCGATCCTGGAGAATGTCATGATGGATACGATGTTTAAAGTACCGTCGGATGAGAAGATCAAAACATGCAGGATCACAGAAAATGTGGTAAAAGGGCTGGAAGATCCAGAGTATGGATATGAGCGTGTACTTCTTCCGAAACGGGAAAAGGCGGCATCAGAAAGTGCATAGAAAGAAGAACGGGACGGGGGAAGAGGATTCTCCTGTCCTATTTTATAATAGATAACAGTT